>JANOEF010000750.1:0-6284 GCA_031413075.1 Acidobacteriota bacterium
CCGCGGCAATGGGTTAAGTTCCCAACGCATCCCGTAAGTGAGGGTTAGTTTGGGCGTAATCGTCCAGGTGTCTTGTCCAAACGCCGAAAAATTTGTGAAGATCGGGAAAACATCACTCAGCGAGGATGAGATAGTGACGGTCGAGGCTATCCCCCTTAATGCCAAAGTTCCGGTCGTACTAATCCGTTGCCCATATTTGTCAGTTGTTCGAATTGGAGATAACCGCCGGTAGTCAATGCCAAAACGTAAATGATGAGTTCCCCGAAATACTGAAACATTGTCAACCAGATTTAATTGGCGTTGACGGGATCCGCTTTTGCTCACTCCGATTGACGCGTTATCTATTGAAAAACTAAATGAGGAGTCCTGGGCAGAGGCAAACGGCGCCTGGTAAAGAACTGATTCGGGAGGCGGGATAGCTCCGCCGTAATCATCCATCGAAGTGTCTGAGAAGGTTCGGCTGGTACTGTAGTTAAACCGAAATTCGTTGGCAGACTGAGCCGTAAAGTTTTGGGTCACGCCGAGCGTCAAAGTCTCAATTTTGGAACTTGTTCTGACAAGTTGACTCAACGCGGTACTGCCCCGTTGGATTGACTGAGAAGGAGCATAGTTGTAGCGTCCGAAAAGGTTGAGTCGGTCCGAAATCCTTTGATCGAGGCGCAGACTGGTGGTATCAATCGTTCGTTGATTGGCAAAAATATCCGTAAACTCGGCCCGGGTGGCACTTAGTATCCGTCCATTAGGAATTGGATACGCATTCAGAAGCGGCTGGAAATAAGCCGGTGCGGTTTGCCTCAAAGCAAGTGACGGGACCCGTGTGAGAGCAACGACGGGCTGGCGCAGGCGCAAACCTTCGTAGGAAAAGAAAAAGAAAGTCCGGTTTTTGATGATGCGGCCGCCAAAAACGCCGCCGAAGTCATGATGTCTGAGCGGGGGTTTCTTCAATCCCTGGCGATTGGCAAACCAGTCGTTTGCATCCAGCGCGTCGTTGCGAAAAAATTCGGAAACTGAGCCGTGAAACTTATTCGAACCGGAACGGGTGATGACCGAAACCTGCCCTCCTGATGCTCTCCCGAATTCAGCGGAATAAGTCGAGGTTTGAACGCTGAACTCCTGCAAAGCGTCAATCGAAACGAGACCATTGGTTCCGCCGGTTGAGCTGATCGCGGGAGACGTGCCTCCCAGATCATATGACGACAATCCGGCCCCGAAGTTTGCTCCGACGCCGTCAACCGTAAAATAATTTGAATCTGCCCGCTGTCCGTTGACGCTGAACTGTCCCTCATTCCCCGCATCCGACCAGGTCAGGACTACCCCCGGAACGAGCGCGACCAGCGATTGAAAACTCCTTCCGTTGAGCGGCATTGTCTCAATTAATCGTTGACCAAGGACCGTGCTGACAGCGGCAGACTCGCTTTTAGTCAGCGAATCGGACATCTCCACTAATACTGTTTCACTCAGCTCACCGACCTTGAGCCTGATCTTCAACTCAACCTGATTATTAGTGTCTAGTTCGACATTTTTTATTTCGGCGGTCGAAAAACCTTTTTGTTGGACCTTGATTATATAACGTGCCGGTTGAAGAAACGGGATCACAAAAGAGCCGTTATTATTGGTCGAAACAGATTTTTGCCCACCCGTCGCAGGATTAATGGCGGTCACCTTTGCTCCCACCAACAGTGATCCGGCCTGGTCAACGACCGAGCCCGAAATAGTCGCCGTTGATGACTGGGCCTGAGCTGTTGGAATACCCAATTGGACGGTAATAATACAGGACAACAGCGCCACGGCGAAGACGGCGAGAAAAGAGCGGGAATCAACTTCTGCCGCGCTATCTAATAGAATCTGCTCTCGTCTTTGTTTTTTGTTTTGGAGACCTGGCGCAGCAAAAAATGGTAGAAAGCACATAAAATCCTTATAAAAAATTTGCCATTTCCGGAGTTATTTCATCGTTAATTCCACGGAAATGTAATTCTTTGCTCTAACAAACAATAGGGTTATTGACACGGACTACCAAAATTTCTTTGATAACCGCTAATTATAAGATTATTGACCAATTTGTAAAAAAAAAAATTCAGTAAAAACAATATCGTAGAATTTTCAGCGTCAATAACCAGTAACCTCTGGTGTTAATTTGAGAGAAAATAAGTGTTGATGAAATAGAGCAACTGTCCGGTTTCTTATATTCATCGTCACGACTTAGCGCCAGAGGTTATTAAAACAGATAAAAATGTATTTGGCAAAAATATTTAGCCAACCAAATCCCCGGTTCCTAAGGAGACAACAGATGAAAAACAAAGATATTTATGAAACGAATTCAGAAAGGACAATTATCAACTTTCCTCTCTACTTATTGATGACGATTTTTTTAGTTGCTAGTTCCCAAATTTTGGCTCAGAACGGGAGTCTTGACCCAAGCTTTGGGAATGGTGGAATTGTGACCGCTACCTGCAATGGCGTGGTGGCGGATTTGTGTACTCCGACTGATTTAGTCTTGCAGCCTGATGGAAAAACGGTAGTTCTGGTTTCTGCTCCCAATGTTCCGGCTAATACGGGGCGAGATTTTTATGTTTTTCGGTTTCTCTGGAATGGTACTTTTGACCCTGGTTTCGGAAATGGGGGAATTGCCAGAATTTTCTTTACCCCGCAAGCGGATAGCGAAAACCCCTTTAAGCTAGCCGTCCAGGCGGATGGGAAAATTGTGGTTGTCGGATCTGCCGCCCTTTCTAATAAAAGTAATTCGCCAAATGGTTTTGCCGTTGCCCGCCTAAATTCAAATGGAACGCTGGATAGTTCATTCGGGAGCGGAGGAAAACTTTTATTCAATTTCTCGTCAAGAGCTACGGCCGCGGCAAAAAGTTTGGCTATTCAGGCTGACGGCAAGATTCTGGTCGGCGGAAATTCAGATGCTAATTTTGCTGTTGTTCGATTACTTCCAACCAATGGAGCGTTTGATTCAACGTTTAATGGAACAGGTGTGTCCATAATTCAAATACCGATAAATAGGGGGCAAAGTGTTGGCAATCCGGGAGCAAATGGTTTGGCAATTCAACCGGATGGCAAAATCATCTTAGCCGGACAACGACCAGCCGTGACCGGAACCGGTGGAGATTTCGCGGTCTTTCGGCTGCATGCAGGTGGTTCGCCGGATGCTTCATTTGGCAGTAACGGACAGGTCACCACAAATTTTTTTGGCAGCAATGATTCTGCGAATGCAGCGGAAATAGATTTTTCGAATATGCCGAATTTTAAGATCGTGGTTGGTGGTGAAGTTAGAACCAGTGATCCAGATACCAGATTTGGGATAGTGCGATATAACCAAAATGGTTCACTAGACACGAGTTTTAATGGCGGCAAAATAACTGTCGGACCTTCCGGCTTTGACTCCCGGCTTTATTCAATGAAAGTTGACTCATTTGGGCGAATATACGCCAGTGGTTCAGTCAAGAACTTTACGACATTAATCGCCGACCTTTCTCTTGCCCGAATTCTCCCCACCGGAGTTCTTGATCCGTCTTTTGGCATTCAAGGGTTCGTCTTTACTGACATTCAGGGAGAGGATCGCAACTGGGGCGGGCTGGCTTTCACTCCGGACGGTCGAGTTGTCGTCGCCGGAGACACAAATTCGAGACGTGTGGTAGTTGTGGCTCGGTATTTTCCGTAGTTCAAGCTAAAAAATCATTAAATGTAAAACCAAAAGGAAATACCTGAGCAGGTACGAAAATTGTAAGAGGTAATAAATACTTAAAACCCTGAGCTAAATAGTTTTGCGATTGTCCTTGAATCCTCATCCTCACTTTTTTTTTCTACTTGTTTAAATTTAATTGTAAAACGTCACAATTTCTGACTCAGAGATTAATTTTGCCGCTCTTAATTATTGCAGTAACTAAGTTTAGAGAAAGTAAATCGAATAAAACTATGAACAGCCTAACTAAAAAAGCCTTTGCCTTGATGGATGAAACTGAGCACTCATTGTTAGTTGGAAATATCGAACAAGGGATGACCGATTTAGTATTGGGGCTTTACCAAATTCAAAAAGAATCAGATGTCAGTGACTGGGAAAGTTTTTCCCAGAGTGGATTTCTAAGTCATTCCGTTGTTCAGCTTATTCACCAAGACCCATTTACCAAGCATTCTTTTGATAAACCGCGAAATTATGCCGGAGATGCGGATTTGATTGATTATATGTATGGTTGCCGAAACCTGCCGTTAGAGACGACCGAACTTGGAAAAAAGATTTTTAAATGGTCACAGAATCAATCCACAACTCAAAGTGTCAGAGCCAGACGCGAAATAATCGCCTCGATGATTGATGAATTAGGAGGGACATCTAATAATTTGCGAATTCTCTCGATTGCGTGCGGACATCTCCGCGAAGCGATTACTTCCAAAGCCGTCAGAGATAGCAAGGTGAGCGAATATTTTGCTTTCGATCAGGATGCGTTGTCTTTGGCAGTGGTCAAAAATGAATTATCACAATTTAATGTAAATCCGGTTCACGCTTCAATCAAATCACTTTTTACCAACGGAAAACAGTTTCACGACCTCGATTTTGTCTATGCCGCCGGGCTTTTTGATTATCTATCCCAAAAAGTAGCTGTCCGATTAACCAATAAAATGTTTCAAATGCTCAAACCAGGCGGAAAAATATTGGTGGCTAATTTTGCTCCCTGCCTCCTTGATAAGGCATACGGAGAAACCTTTATGCAATGGAAATTAATCTATCGTGAAGAAACCGAAGTTTTAAATTTTGCCAGCGAAATTGATTCAAATGAAATTGCCGAAAAAAGATTATTTTGGGATGAACCGCACAACGTGATTTATTTAGAACTTGTGAAGAAATAGGAGAGAGTTGCCAAAAGTTGCGGGCGCAGAGCAACCCTTCCAGACCTTTCATTGGTTTTAGATTTTCTTTTTTCACTTTAGCTTGAAAAAAGTTAAAGATTCAAAACTCAACCTGATCACAATAACAGGTCAGGAAGGGCGGCTTGCCCCCGCTGATGGTGATACGGAAAGATTATTTTTCCAACATTAATTAATTCTACTTTTTCAGATTAATTCAAGATTGGAAAATAAATGGCTTTTCGCTGGGAGCGCAGGCATCCTTGCCTGCCAAACGCGAGAGCGTTTGAAAGATGTTTGGTTATTTTCGAGTTGATTTTTGGCGAAGTCTCTCAAATTGTCAGATATTTGGTTATTTTCAATTTGAAATTTATCAAACACAGTTAGATTGCGTTGCAATCTGGCAGGCAAGGATGCCCGCGCTCCCGGCGAAAGACTACTAAAGGGTTAAAAAAAAAACTAATCTGACAAAGTAGAATTAAGGAATGAACAAACTAATTTCACTAAGAAATCTGAATGAAATGACTAAAATAAACGCCGGATTTGTGCGTTCAAAAATGCCGGTAAATCGCACCGAAAAATCAAATTTGACTGCCTTATTGATTTTTGCGGCTGACATTTCGGTTTATCTCATCACTTTTTGGGTAATTGTCCTGGTCCCGTTTTGGGCGGTCAAAATCGTCGCAATTCCCTTGAATGGTTTATTTATTGGCGCATTGTTTATTATTGGTCACGATGCTTGCCACGGCAGTTTTGTCAAACAAGATTGGCTCAATCAGATTATTGGGAGAATTGCATTTTTGCCTGCCCTTAATACTTTTACGGCTTGGGAAGTTTCGCATAATCAATTACATCACGGTTTTACCAACTTTAAGGAAAACGACGTTTATATTCCACTTTCAAAGAAAGAATATGACTCACTTTCAGGGTTGGGAAAAATGGTTCAGCGTTTTTATCGCACTCCAATCGGAATCATTTTTTACTACAAAATTGAAGTCTGGTGGAAACAAATGATTGTTCCTCGTAAAAAGAATTTGGAAAAAATGAATTTTGGGGCGTTTTTGTTCGATTTGGGGTTGGTGGTTAGTTATTTTGGGCTAAAAATATTGGTTATATATCTTTATGCGCCAATCCTTGCGAACTATTTTCAAGTTCCGACACAATCATTTTTCTTAAACATCCTCACCGCAATCGTTTTGCCTTTTACTTTTTGGATTTGGTGGTATGTCTTCATCACTTTGCTTCATCACACGCACCTGCAAGTTCCATGGTTTGATAAAAAGAGCGAATGGAATTTTTTCAAGAGCCAAGTTGAAGCCAGTGTTCATATTACTACGCCAAGAGTTTTGAGGCTTTTGCTGAACAATGTATTTGAACACACGGCTCATCACGCTGACATTAGAATTCCGCTTTATAACTTACGAGATTCACAAAGCGCACTT
>JANOEF010000751.1:0-2875 GCA_031413075.1 Acidobacteriota bacterium
GATATAAAAAACTCCAACTCGGTTCGCCGTGGAGCATCAAAACCGTTTCTTTCGCATCTTTTTGACCTTCGTCCAAATAGTGCATTCTTACCTCGCCAATCTGTAAATAGTTAGATTTGAAAGGATAATCGGGCAAATTTGCAAATCTTTCATCAGGTGTGCGTAGTATCATAAATTCTTTAACTCCTCTCAAAATTGGATCAGTTCAAACTTAAGTTTGCTATCTATGAGCGTGGTGCATTGTTTCGTTTTGCGGCTCAGTTTTCATAATTACCCGCTTTGCTTGGCTGGCTGGCATGGGCCCGCTGAAGCGTGGACTCTCAGCTAAAATCCTAGAAAACTTTTAATAATCGAAAGATGATCCTCGAAAAACTTATCCTCGTTTTCGCCCAGAGCCGATAGCGGCAACCAAAAGGCTTTGCTGGCATCGTCGCCGCCTTTTACTTTCGGCAGACCGTCTTTGAGACTCGGTTCGAGTTCGATAAAGTAAGCAAATGTTACAGTTCGCCCGCGGGCGGAGCGTTCGGGATAATCGAATGGGCGACTGGTTTTGATGCTTCCGCGCAAAACCTGGGCAGGAACTTTGATGTTTGTTTCTTCTTTTAATTCTTTGATGGCGTTGTCTTCGAGGGTTAATTCGGGTTGTAAAAAACCGCCTGGAAGTGCCAAAAGACCTTTGCCCGGTTGATGTCCGCGACGGATTACCAAAATATGTCCGCTTTGGACGACAACAGCATCGGTCGTCACAAAAACAGGTTTATACGGAACGCCAACAAATTTCGTATCTTCCTTGTATTGTTTGAGATAGGCGAATTCTTTGTGAAGCGTGGCAAAATCTTCCGACTGTTTGAAAATCTCTAGTTGGGTGGCGATTGAGCTTGGAACTTGCATTTTCCAACTCTCATCGTTGGTAAAATATTTTTCGCGGATTTCGGTCGCGTTGATTTTTAGAGTTTCCTTATTTTTGCAATAAAATTCCTCAAAACTCCATTGCGGAAACAGGTTGAGATAATACGAACTGCGGTCTTTGAAAAATCCGACGATACAAACTTTGGCGTCCGTTTCGTCTTCGACTTCCTGATTCACCACGTTTTGAACTTCTGTCGTCCAAACGTGGTCGTTATACGGATAGTCGCGGACAGTACAAAAGTTGAGCCTTTTGCTATCAAGAGGAAAACAAGCCCGAATCATTTCCTCCCGCATGGCGGGCGTGAATGGATTTTTGACATCAGACGCACTTCGAGCCGAGCCAAGGATAACAATGACTTTTTCGGCAATGGTTAAACTGTATTGGATTAAATCTTGATGCGCGGAATGGAATGGTTGAAATCGTCCGATGACGATGGCGTGTGTATATTTCTTACTCATAACTTGTCGCAGATTAAATGTAAATTTGAAACAAATTTTTCGAAAATCAAAAAATCCGAAATCACAAATCTAAAACCCGCTAACACTCCCTGTGTTTTTAATTTTCGCCTCTCAATCTGAGTGGCTACATTACTAACATAAACCTAATACTGGATAAATTTCAAGTACTTTAGGAGAAAATTATTAAAAATCTGGATTCAACCGTTCAAAAACTGCGTCTTGGCCTTTGATTTCCGTCCGGTTCCATTGAGTGAAAATTAAAGCCGATTTTCTTTAAAACATACTGTGATGCTGTCTGATAAATATCAGTCCAACCAGATTGCGGTCTGCTAAACCACCTTTGGTTCGGTAATATCCGAAAGATTGCCGCCGCAATGCGGACAAGTGCAATCTTTCTCTTTCTCGGATCGTTCCTTTTCAATAATTTCGGTAAAGCCGGAAGCTAAAATATTGGTTGGGAGCGCAAACATTCCGATTCCTAAAAAGGCGACAAAGGCCCCTAAAATTTGCCCAGCGCCGTGATCGGAAAAACGTCGCCATAGCCAACTGTGGTAATGGTCGCGACGCCCCACCACATTGCCGAAGGAATATCTGTAAACTTATCAGGTTGGGCTTCGTGTTCAACTAAATACATCAGGCTTGAGGCGAACAAAAGCAAAATTACAATCATCACAACAGTTACCAAAAGCTGTTCTTTTTTAGCTTTAACGACGTCGTCAAGCAAATCCAGTGAGGCAATATAACGGCTCAATTTGAAAAGGCGGAACAGTCGAAGGATTCGTAACAATCGAATAAAACGTAAGTCAAATGCGAATAACATCGGTAAAAACAGAGGCAGTATAGCAATTAAATCAATCACCGCCAGAGCCGAAAAAGCATAGCGCAGTCTTCCCCAAAACGGATGTTTATAACGCTCATCATACGTTATGATCCACAATCGTAATAAATATTCGATAGAAAAAACTACTCCGGAAAAAAATTCAAAGGCGTGAAAATAGGCGCCGTAAGCTTCATTTCAACTGTCAACTGTTTCTAAAACAACCGCAATCGCATTGAGCAAAATGATGATTAACAAAAAGATTGCCACAATTCGATCAACGGTTTCGCCATCATCGGTTTCGACTAAAATGTCATAAAAGCGATACTTTAATCTCTCATAAAAAGAATCTTGTTTTGCTTCTTCTGCCATATTTCTAAATTTGAATTGCCCTGGTCGTGTATTTCCCAATTATTATTTATTAAAGGGCAGTTCTATAAATTGCCGTCTGCTTTAGCTGACGGGACGATTTTAGTCTAAAGACCGGCTTTAGCCGAAATTAAAAAATAGTATTTATTCCTGACAGTTTTAGCCCAAGCATTGAGCCAAATTGGTAAATTAAATCAATCATCCTCAATGCTTGGGCTAAAACTGTCAGGAATAAATACTATTTTTTAATTTCGGCTAAAGCCGGTCTTTAGACTAAAATCGTCCCGTCAGCTAAAGCAGACGGCAATTTATAGAACTGCC
>JANOEF010000752.1:0-4553 GCA_031413075.1 Acidobacteriota bacterium
ACACCAAATTCTATCCCTTGAAACAGCCATCATTAGCCACAGAGATTGACCAAAAGAGACTTTTAAGGCATCCAACAATGCCGAAATTATCCTATGCGATTTTACCTTAATGGAGTATGTTATTTAATTTCTTTTACTTAATTAAATATGCAACACAATCTTGAAACATTAAAGAAATATTTCTTATGTTCCGAAGATGAAGATGGTGACGATATATTTTTAACGGGATTAGGGGGCAAGTCTCCATCCCTAAAACAATGCAACATAAGATTTAGCCTTTTATTTTTTTAATGGTGCACCTCCCCGAATTGATAAAAAAGATTTATTTGAAGTTTTTTTAGAAGAAACAAAATGAGCAATTATTTTACAGCAAATTTAGCAGACGGAGATAGCGTTTTGGCCAAACTAGAGAGGTAAATATGAATGGAGTTTTAGAATTAAATAACTTAATTGAATTACAGGATGAACTATCTGAAAAAGATACCTGGATTCTGAAATTGCCAAATAGTGTTTGTCAGCGTGAAGGTTTTGCGGATGGCACGATGATTAGTTTGACTTTCAAAAACGGTGGTATTCAAACCTCAATTATTCGCCCGCCATCAAAAAAGATACAGGAAATTGCTGAAAATCTACTTGAAGAAGATCGCGAACTTTTTATGGAGTTGAAACGCATTGGAGATTGACGAAACTGTTTATTTGGAATTTGACGATGCGGTCTGGTTTCACTTTCGTTTGATGTGGGAATGGGAAGAAGTTAGATTCGGGATTGATAGACGGGATTTACTTGAATCGGCATTAGCCCGACCAAAACAATCTGCCGCTTATGAAAATGCGGATATTGTTCGACAAGCCGCCACACTTTGTTTTGGTCTCATCAAGAATCATCCTTGGCTTGGCGGAAACAAACGCACCGCGACGTATTTGATGCGCATCTTTCTCAAATCCAACGGCTATCAACTAAAATTTGAAGTTTCTGAAATGATTGAAATGGTTTTAGCGGTTGAATCAGACAAGTGGAAAGTTGACGAAATTGAAAATTGGTTACGGGAAAGAGTTGAAAGAATCTAGTGTTACCAGAGAATCTGAAAAGGTGAAGGAACTATGGAAAAAAGAGGCTCTCGAGAGATGTAATTGAAGTCTGTTAATTCCGAAAAATACTACTTATTTGAGCGAGAAGAAAATAAAAAAAAGACAAGAAAACTATAATCCAATTATGAGCAATTTTTTTACAGCAAATTTAGCAGACGTAGATAGCGTTGTCGCCGAAGCGATACAGAATGAAACCAATAGACAAGCCGACGGCCTAGAATTAATCGCCTCAGAGAATTTTGTCAGAGAAGCGGTTCTTCAAACGATGGGTTCGGTTTTTACCAACAAATACGCCGAAGGCTATCCCGGCAAGCGTTATTACGGCGGGTGCGAATTTTCGGATGTGGTCGAGCAATTAGCGATTGACCGCGCCAAAGAGCTTTTTGGGGCCGAACACGCCAACGTCCAACCGCATTCGGGGGCCCAGGCCAATATGGCAGTTGAAATGGCGATTCTCGATCATGGCGATACAATTTTGGGGATGAATCTCTCGCATGGCGGACATCTCACGCATGGACATCCGCTCAATTTTTCGGGGCTCAATTACAAAGTTTTCGATTACGGGGTCAACAAAGAAACCGAGCAGATTGATTATGATGAATTACAAAAAATTGCCGAAGAATCGCGTCCGAAACTGCTGATTTGCGGGGCATCGGCTTATCCCCGAATAATTGATTTCCAGCGAATCGGTGAAATTGCGAGGAGTGTCGGGGCCAAAGTCATGGCCGACATTGCCCATATCGCCGGAATGGTGGCGGTTGGACTGCATCCGTCGCCGGTTCCGCACTGTGAATTTGTCACCACGACCACGCATAAAACCTTGCGCGGTCCTCGCGGCGGTTTAATTCTGTGCCGCGAAGAATTTGCCGCAGATGTTAATCGCCGGGTTTTTCCGGGTGTTCAGGGCGGCCCGCTCATTCATATCATTGCGGCCAAAGCGGTTGCTTTTGGCGAGGCCCTCCAGCCAAATTTTAAAGTTTATCAAGCTCAGGTTTTAGCCAATGCCAAAGTCCTGGCTAAAACATTGCAAGACGAAGGCTTACGCATCATCTCCGGCGGAACCGACAATCATTTAATGTTGGTTGATGTCTATTTGGACGGGAAAGGTCTTACCGGCAAAGAAGCCGAAAAAGCCCTGGAATCTGTGCATCTGACGGTCAATAAAAACACCATCCCGTTTGACCAAAACAAACCTTTTGTGACATCGGGTATTCGTCTCGGAACGCCGGCGCTGACCACTCGCGGCATGAAAGAAGCCGAGATGGAATCGATCGGAAAAATGATTGCTTCGGTGATTCACGAGCCGAATTCGGAAGAAGTCAAAACGAGAGTTCGAAGAGAAGTTGCCGAATTAACTCAAAAATTCTCGATGTATCAAAATCGGAGTAAAGAGAAAGCAATTACAGCCGAATAAACAGAAAAACAGCCGTCAAAAAAATTAACGGTTGAGATCTTGATTTTCCTGACGACTGTTTTTTATTCATCATCCATTTCTTCGAGTAAACCGATTTGATCCAACACTTGACGGGCTTGTTCCAGTTCATAATCAAAGGCTTGCTGTTCGATCGCGGTGCGGGCAATTTCATCGTAAAGCGGGTCGTCAATTAATTCGACCAATTTGTTGGTTGGCATTAAAGCCAGAGTTTCAAAGCCCAAAGCCCGAATGGCGGGATCAGTGGTTTGTCGGACGATTTCACAAACTTCACCGACTGAAAATCTGAGAATCAAGGCATCGGATAATTTATCAATTTGTTTGTAATCTTTGCGTTCCAAAGCTCTTTCGGCCAATTGAATAAACACTTCGGCCGATTCGCTCTGAGCTTCTAAAACGTCAACCACGGTTTCCACCAACTGTGTAATTTCCCGAAATTTTTCCGTGTTTTGCTTGAGTTCCGAATCGTGACTTTGTTCATCGAGAGCGGATAGTAACCGGCTTAATTCCCAATCCGATTGAATATCGTAGGAAAACTTTGGCTTAGGCGAAATAATGTGAGGGTGCATCGCGCCCTCCAACATCTTTTTGGTCATTGGCCGCAAACCTTCCCAAACACTTTCGACTCGCGCACCAAAATCTTTAATCATCATTACTTTCAATACTTTACAAACCGCAGAAGTTTTATCTGCCAGCTTCAAAGTTAGATTCTAACATTTAACCCGTAAACTGAAAAGTTTCACTTGAGTTTGGCTTCCATTTCAAATCGAATTTCCTCGCGGACCTCTTCTTCGTCATCTGTCTCGAAAACTTCAAAAAGAGCATACGGAGTTTCACTTAAACGTCGTAACTCCCACGCCTCCCGGTCTTTGCCAGAAGCGCGGGAAAACCAAGCGGCATCAATTTCAGCCTCAACGATTTTGGCGTCGGCAAAAATCTCGGTTGAATCGGCTAAATTTTTTTTCAAATTCGGTGAAAGTAAAACCCGGCGCAAAACCCAACCGTGTTTTTGGTAGAGCGACAATATATCTTGAATCTGAGTAAGCGAAATCATTAAAAAAAATTATGCAAGCCGTCGTCAAAGAAGTAAAATGGTCTTTCAAAGTTTTTTATGTTTTAATATTTGAAAAAAGCCGATGAGCAATTTGAAAAAAGCCGATGAAAAATAGTCAAAATCTTCAAAATATTTTACTCGTAACTTTGTTGGGGCTTTTCATTGGTCTGGGTTGTGCCGAAGATGAACCAGTCAGAAACACTGATCGAAATAAATCTTCGGAAAAAGAATTGACCAAGAGTTCGCCAAGTGGTTCGCCAGGTAATTCAGAAAGTAATAAAGTTCAGATGGAAACAAATAAAACGACGAATACGACTGTCAGCAATAACCCGGCTCCGGTAGATAGAACTAATTTTTACAGCGTTTTAGAAGCAAGTTTAACTAAACACAATCTGAAAAAGACAGATATTTGCGATGAAAATAATTCGGTCGAAAAAAGAATCTTGACCGAATACGGAGCTTTGTTTTTAACAACCGGTGCCATTCCGCCGCCAAAGTGTATGTTCACCAGCGCAGATGAGGTCAAAAGCTTTCAGAATAAGGTGGAAATCGCCAGCCAAAATATTGCCGGAGCAACTGTCGAACTTCAGCCGGGAGCTATGAAAGCCTTGCTGGCCGCCCGGGAGGAAGCCAAATCAAAAGGTCTGGACATTACGCCGAGAGACGGCGCCGAAGCCGCCCGACGTGCTTTTGATAAGACTCTGGAATTGTGGAACTCTCGGTTTGAGCCTGCTTGCCTGCATTGGAAAGCTAAAGGTAAGTTGACCGATGAGCAGATCAAAAAACTCAAAACGTTACCGATCAAAGATCAGGTCAAAGAAGTTTTAGAACTCGAGAAAGAGGGGATTTACTTCAACAAATTTTTCAACGCCACGATTTTATCGTCGGTCGCCGCACCGGGAACGTCGCCGCATCTTTCGATGTTTGCCTTTGATGTGGTTGAGTTTGCCACACCTGAAATAAGAAATATTATGGGAC
>JANOEF010000753.1:0-2980 GCA_031413075.1 Acidobacteriota bacterium
GCAAGACGCTCGGTCCGGGCTTCGAGTCGATGCAGCGTGCGGCGGAGCCGCTGGCCGATCGCGCGATGCTGCTCGCCGCGCGGCTCGGTGGCGTTTTCATAGGTCGGCATCGCGCGGAAAATCACTTTGACGTTTTCCAGCATCTTTTTGTCGCGGCTCAGAACTCCGCGCGCCACGCTCGTTCCACTGCCCCCTTCACGCTGTTCGGAAAAGCTCCAGTAAATCATCCGGTCTTTTTTGAAATTCGGACTCAAAGCAACGTCGAGTAACCCGCCCTGTCCGCGTGCCGAGATCGGAGGCAACCCGCCTTGTCCGCTGCTGTCGGAAACCCCGCCTTGTCCGACCGGCAGCAATCCGCCGATTGGTTCGCTCATCTCCCCTTTGGCTGAAATGATCCGCATCCGTCCGGGCTTTTCCGTGACCAGAAAACTGCCGTCCGGCAGTGGTTCAACCGCCCAGGGCCGATCCAACCCTTGAGCCAGAACAACAATTTCAAAATTTACGTCGGATTTGACGGCACAAGCGCGGGTTTGCCCTTCAAAAGACGGTTTTTGCCGATCGGCATTTGGCCGACCCATTTCAACCGGTGAACAGCCCGAATTATTTGTCTGAGCGCAGGCGACACTGGCCAAAATCAGCATAGCCGCGAAAATCAATATCATACTAGTCTTTCTCATAAAATTTTTGAATCCATCCTGTGTTTTTTGAATTGCATAACTAATTGAATTTTCGACCTCTGATCTTTGCTTTAATTACAAAGATCAAAAGTCAAAGTTCACAGATCAAAAAACTATTCAATTATATCAATCCGGACTCGAACTAAAAAGTTTTGTTTTGTTTTTCCGTTTAACTGCTTCGACGGACAGCTCAACTTTTAAAACTTTTCGCCGGGAGCGCGGGCATCCTTGCCTGCACGTCGCGCTTCGCGGCGTAAAAGTGTTGACATCAAATCAATTTGAATTTCGAGTGAGACTTTTTGAACGCTCTCGCGTTCAGCACGCCGGAGATGCGTGGGGTGCAATTAAAAGTGTGACTCAGCTTGAGAAAAGCGGGCGTAAAACAACCCTTCCCGACTTGCCAATTTCTTTTAGTTGAGTGGTCAATCTTCAGCTTGAAATCAAGTAAAAGAGGCAACAGACCAGCTCACACAAATGACAGGTGAGGAAGGGCGGCTCTGCCCCCGCTCAAGTCAGGCAACACTCAACTCTCAGAAGAATTACTCATTTTTCGCCTGAAAAGTCACACTTTTAATTACACCCGGATGCCGGCACTCCCAGCCAAAAACTATTAAATTTTTGATTTTTTGTGCTATATTTGAGCCAAAAAAATCTATGGCTGAACAAAACGTCTATTTTTACATTACGCCGATTGCTTTGATTTTCATTCTTTTGGAAATTGCGGCCTGTTTCATTTTCAAACGACAATTGATCACTTTTTCCGAAGCCGTCGCTAATTTCGGAACTCAGCTCGGTAATCAAACGACCAATGTTTTGGTGATGGTTGGCGTTTATTATGTTTATGGTTATTTGTGGGAAAACTTTCGCATTTTTACGATTCCCGTCAATTGGTGGAGTTCGATAATTTTGCTGTTCAGTGTAGATTTTGTGTTTTATTGGGTGCATCGCTGGGGACACGAAATCAATATTCTGTGGGCGGCGCATTCACCGCATCATTCGGCGGAAGAAATGAATTTTTTTGTTGCTCTGAGGGCGAGCGTGACGCAAAGGCTTAGTTCATTTCTGTTCTTTTGGGTGCTGACCATCATTGGATTTACGCCGGCGCATATTTATACGGTAGTGGCGATTCACCTTTTTATCGCCTTTTTGCATCACACCGAATTTATTCCGAAACTGTGGCGGCCGATCGAATTTATTTTTACGACGCCTTCGCATCATCGCGTCCATCACGGCGTAAATTTGCAATATCTCGATAAGAACTACGGCGAATTTTTGATCATTTGGGACCGGATGTTCGGCACGTTTGCCGAAGAAAATGAAAAAGTAGCTTACGGAATTCTCGACCATCCAAAGACCTGGAATCCGATTTACATCAATTTTCACTTTTATCTTGTGTTGTGGAAATATGCCGTGGCCGCGCCGTTCTGGTGGGATAAATTAAGAGTCTGGTTTATGCCGGCCGGCTGGGTTCCGCGCGGATTGGAGCAAAAAGAAAAAACGAGCATCACGACCGAAAATCAAATTAAATTTCGCCCGCCGATGTTTGCTCACGCTAAAGTTTATATGATTTTACAGGTGGCGATGGGAATCGCACTGATGATCGGTATAATTTCAAACACCTTTGGTTGGACGACCGCCGAGAAATGGCTCGGCGCGGGACTTTTGTGGTGGCAAATCATTAATTGGAGCGGGATTTTGGAAGGCAAATCCTGGCTCTGGCTCTCGGAAATTCCGCGAAATCTGGTTACGTTTCTGGCAATGGTTTCCTTCAACGAAATTTATCAGCCTTCGGGGATGATGTTCGGATTAATTGCCGTTACTGTTTATTCAATTAGTTGGACGATTCTCTATTTTCGTCCAAAGGCGGCAAGTCTGGTCACGGCTTAAAGTGTTTGAATCTTGAAACTAATATCCACGGCCCGGGCCGAATGGGTTAATTTTCCGACACTGATCAGATCAACTCCGGCCTCGGCATAACTGCGCACCGTTTCTAAACTCATATTTCCGCTGGCTTCGATCAGCACTTCCGGATTCATATTGCGCGACATTTCGACCAATTTGGCGGCTTCTTCGGGCGTTTGATTATCAAGCATGACAATGTCCGCGCCCGCTTTGATGGCTTCGCGGAGTTGTCCCCAATTCGTCACTTCGACCTCGATCTTATGCAGATGTCCGACCTTATATTTGGCGGCATTGACGGCTTCTTTGACTCCGCCGGCCAATGCAATATGATTGTCCTTAATTAAAACTCCGTCATCCAGTCCGAGCCGATGATTTTTGGCCCCGCCGACCGTCACCGCGTA
>JANOEF010000754.1:0-5356 GCA_031413075.1 Acidobacteriota bacterium
ATTAAGTGTTTTTTTTTGCACAAAACTAAAAAAACTTAATAGTAGCTGATTTGCAAAAATCAGCTATTTTTATCTTTAGGTTTGTTTGATGAAATCTTGATTTTGTCTAAAGTCGAGCTCCTAATCTTCTTGGCGAATAAGCATCACGATTGATTTTCGATGCTCGACCCAAAATTTCATCGGTCAAAATCTCCGCCGTGCCAAGCGAAGTCGTAATCCCTAAACCTTCGTGTCCGGTCGCCAAATAGATATTTTCAAACTTTGGATGCTGTCCGATATACGGCAAATTGTCGGGTGTGGCAGGACGAAATCCCGTCCAAACCCGAACGGCGACGAGTTCTCGTAATTTTGGCATAAACTCAAAAGCGCGATTGGTCATTCGGCGTAAAATATTGTAATCAATTGAGTTATCATCTGAATCAAACTGCCGCGAGGAACCCAGCAAAATTTGTCCGGTAATGCGCGGCTGGACATTGAAAGCAACCGAATCCGTTTCGCTTTTGTGTGCCGATTTCAAATACCCAAGTTCAACAAGTTGATGTTTGACAAAGTTTGGATAGCGTTCCGTGATAACTAAATGACCTTTTTTCTTGACTATTTTTAAGTCTTTGAGCAAATCTTTTGACCAAATTCCAGCGGCTAAAATAATTTTATTTGCATTGATAACCGTTGAATCTTCTAACTTTACGCCATTTTCTGCAATCTCGATCGCCTTTTTTCCAAGAAAAATTTTTGCACCCGAATTTTCCAACAAAAATTTGGTCGCGCAAGGTTGATAAACTACGCTGTCATTTTCAACCAACAAACCACCTGCTAAACCCTCGCGCAAATTCGGTTCGGCTTTACGCAGAGATGTTTCGTCTAAAATCTCGCTTTTCACTCCGCGTTTTGCATAAAAATCTTTTTTGCGAAAAACTTCGCACATTTCCTCATCATCAGAAGCCACCCAAATCGTGCCGCAAAATTCGTATTCGCTGGATTTTGGTAATTTTTCGGCTAATTCGTTCCAAAGCGTTTGCGAAAAGTGGGTCAAAGCAAACTGCGCCTCGCTGTCGTCCATCACGACAATATGCCCCATTCCAGTCGCCGTTGTGCCACTTGCGATTGAGTTTGCTTCAATAATTGCCACGCTCAAGCCTTCACACGAAAGCCGATACGCACAGGCCGCACCAATGATTCCGGCTCCGATGATTGCAATGTCAAAAGTCATTGATAAATGATACCCGAGATTTATGATTCAAACTCAAAAACACCCCTTGAACCTTAAACCTTAAACCCGTAACAAAACGGATCATTTTCATCCAAAATCAATTCGTTATCGCCCGTAATAAAAGCATTTCCACGAATAATCGGAATAATTTTGCCGTCCACGATTTTCACTTTTCCTTCAAAAATGCTCCCGATGATGCTCTCTTGCCGCCAACTTTCGCCTTCGCGTAACTTGCCGTCTTCATACAGACAAGCCAGCTTCGCGCTGGTTCCGGTTCCGCACGGGCTACGGTCATATTCGATTCCGGGACACAAAACAAAATTTCGGCTATCGGCATTCTCAGTCTTTGAAAATAATTCGATGTGGTCAATTTCCTGTTCGTCGGCACCCGTGATCTTATTTTGATTCAGGGCATGACGGACGCTTGATGTAAAATCTGTCAGTTGTTGTAAATTAGATAGTTCTAGTTTTAGCAAATGTTCTTCGATGAGGAAAAACCAGTTTCCACCCCAGGCAATATCGCCTCGAACTTTACCGTAATTTTCGACCTCGACTTCGACCGATTTAGCAAACCGATAACTCGGAACATTGGTAATCGAAACAAAACCGTCGGCGTCCAAATCTGCTTCAACGATTCCGACCGGAGTTTCGATTCGAGTTTTCCCTAACTTTATTCTATTCAAAAATTGGAGCGTTTTGACCAATCCAATCGTGCCGTGTCCGCACATTTTCAAAAAGCCGACATTGTTAAAAAATATCACGCCCGCCCCGCAACGGTAGTCCGATGGCTCGCACAACAAAGCGCCAACAATCGCCGAATGTCCGCGCGGTTCGTTGACAATTGCGTTTCGTAAATGGTCAAAACTTGCACGAAAAACCTCTAATCGTTCTGCCATCGTGCCTTTTCCCAAATCGGGAAAGCCGAAAAGTACAACCCGGGTCGGTTCGCCTGCCGTATGTGAATCAATGACGCGAATTCTTTGCACAGAATAATTATTCAGAAAAATCCTCTAATTTTCTTGAACAGAATTAGGATGTTTGAACAGGATTAGGTTAAAAATTACGAATTACGAATTACGAATTACGAATTACGAATTACCAATTACCAATTACGAATTACGAATTACGAATTACGAATTACGAATTACGAATTACCAATTACCAATTACCAATTACCAATTACCAATTACCATTTGAAATTTTGCCGATATTGGCTTGGAGTAACCCCGAATTTTTGTTTGAAAAGTCTGGAAAAATGGCTCTGGTCTGAAAAGCCGTTATTGAATGAGATTTCGGAAATCGTTTTTTTTGTTTCAATTAGCTCCCGGCGCCCCTTTTCTAAGCGAATGTCGCGCAGATAATTTCCAATTGTAGTTTGACGAAATTTGCGGAAACTTTGGGCGAGGTGAACCGGATGAATATTCACAAATTCTGCAATTTCGGTCAGCGATAGTGTTTCATTAAACCTTTCGTGTAAAAGGCTTTCGACCCTTTTTAGCCAGGTTGGCATTCGATTTTTTTTCTCAAAAGTCTGCCGGGCCGTTTCACCCGCGATTTCCAGCATGACGCCTTCGATGATCAATGGCGAAAGTGAATCGAACCGTCGAAATTCCTGATAGAGTTTGGCGCCGAGTTGCGGCAGATTACCGTTTTTGAAATCTATCGAAAAGGTCGGAAAATTGATTTGGTCACGAATATTTGTCAGCCATTTTTTTTCGATCTCGACGATAAAAGAATGTCCGCCATACTGATGATAATGCTCGGCGTGCGGAAAGTCTCCGGCGTGAAAAAGCAACGTGGACGGCGAACAATCAAGCCGTTTTTTGCCGTAAGTTTCGGTATAACTGCCCTTTAATACTAAGCAAAACAAGGCATTTTCGTGGGCGTGCCGGGGCGTGGAGAAAAATGGCGAATAGAACCTTTCAGACAAGGTAAATGCCGAAACCTTCTGCCGTTGGAGGCTTTGACCGAAAAGTTGGGTTTTGGCAATTTGGGGATTCACGAAAAAAATATAGCATTTTTTAATGCAAAAGACATCTCTCATGACCTCGGGATGGACCATCGAAAACAACACTCATTTATCAAATTCAGTCAACAGAACGGCCTCGCGATTCTGCTGACCGCGAGAAATTGCGAGTTGCTTTCCATCTTTTGACCACGCAAAATTAAAAATTCTGCCATCCGGCATTGTGTAAATTGGTTTGAGATTGCTGCCATCAAAAGATTGGCGGACGATTTGGGTGCCGTCAGTTTCGGCAAAAATATAGTCAATCGTTTGACTATCGGGCGAAAAGCGGCGGATTGGCGGGATGATTGAGACGGGAAAGCCTTTAACATCACTGGTGTTTTCGGTTGAGACAATGACCATGGCGGCGTTGTATTTGTCTAATTGTGTATTCAAATTTCTGCGGTCTCCCATTCGGAAAAAAGTGATGTATTTGTTATCGGGTGAAAGTTCCATAAACGGCGAGACGGGCAATTCGGGATTATAAAAAAAGATCTCCTCTTTGTTCGTTTGCAGATCGTAACGGCGAATGTTGCTTTCTCCTTTTCCCCGAAAAGTGTAATAAACAAATCTGCCATCGTTGGAAACTCTCGGCGACTGCCTTTGTCCGTCTGTTTCATTGGTCAGCGGTTTAAGGTTTTTGCCGTCAACCGTCATCTGGAAAATATTGGAAAACCCGTTTATATTGGCATTGAAATAAATAAACCTGCCGTCTGAAGTTGGGAAACGATACGAAATTTCGCTTTCGTTTGAGATTTGAGTTTTAGAATTGTCAGCCGTATCAATGACCGCTAAATTTTCGGTTAAATTTTGCTCGGTCTGGGTTGAATAAACAATTTTTTTATTATCAACCCAATTTAGTGCAGTCTGTCCGAAACTGTTTTGATTGCCGAAAGTTAATTGTTTTTGCTCATTCAGATTTTCTGTGTTGGCAATGTAAAGATTTGAATTTTGATTGGTTTGCAGAGTCAAAATCTTTTTGCCGTCTGCCGAAATCGAAACTTTACCGTAATTTACCAATCCGTTGGTGATCGGCTGAAAATCAAGATTCGGGTAATAAACCTTATACAAATGCAAAAAAGAACTGCTGTCACTCGCCGAAATCAGGAAACTTTGACCATCGGGAAACCAGGCGGCTTGTTCAAATCGGCGCAGTTTGCCGAGTTTTAGTTCTTCGGTTTTCTCGGTCTTCAAATCCACTAAAAAAAGCTGATTAGTTCCTATCGGATTACTAATTGCATAAATAATTTTGCTTCCGTCAGGTGCCCACGCGGGCGCACAATTCGCACAATAGGTGTTTGGCGATTCAAAGGCGAGAAATTCTTTTTCCTCTTTATTTTCGAGATTCAGAATTATCAAATTCATCGCCCCCTGATTAACCACATTTCGAAAATAAGCCAATTTTTTGCCATCCGGCGAAACGCTGAACGATGCCCAAGTTCTTTCCGTCACCAATTCCGTTTCACCGCCAAACCGCGAAACTTTCATGATTTTGGCAAGCGTATTCAAAATTTTATTGTTGCGAAAATAAAGAAAATTGCCGTCCGGCGAAAATTGGAGAGAACTGAAAGAATCTACATTTGGAATATTGAGTTTAATGTCTTTTCCCGTGGCAATATCTTTCAAATAAACATTATTGCTGCGGATAAAAGCGACCAAATTCCCATCCGGCGATAGCACCGCATTTGCCAGATCGCCCGTGTTTGAAAGTTTGGTGAATTTTACATTCTCAATCGGTTTGCGGAAATACGAGGCAATTTTTTGACGCAGAAAAAACCAGCCTAAAAAGCCGATGAGAATTATCGCCAGAACCGCGAAAACCGAAACGGAGACACGGCGCGAAAGAGATGGGGAGACGGGGAGATGGGGAGATGGGGAGATGAATGGATTATCTTCTTTCTCCCTTTCCTTTTTTCTCTTTTTCTCTCCTTCTTGAATTACTGGAATTGTCAAACGATAACCAAGTCGCGTTCTATTTTCAATCAATGGTTTGCCGTCTGCATCATTGCCTAACGCTTTGCGGAGAGTATAGATGTTTTGGGTTAGAACTCCGTCTTCGACAAAAGTTCCTGCCCAGACAGTTTCAAAAATTTCTTCTTTGTCAACAAACTTTCCCTCGCGCTCCAAAAGTAATGACAACA
>JANOEF010000755.1:0-6070 GCA_031413075.1 Acidobacteriota bacterium
ATATAAAATAGCAATCAATAATGGTATGTCATCGATTCTCTCAACCTGCAAACTTCCTACTTGATGTTCAATCATAGATTGAGTTTAACAACTCAACTCATTTCTTGTAACTCGCTTTTTTTTTGAGCGAAACATAAGTTATGATAAAGCAGAAGACTTAATATTACAGAAAAAAAAGTGACGTTTGAAATGTCAAAACGCCACTTTTTTTGTGTAAAAGGCCAGTTGAAACGCCCCTTTTGGTTTTACTGGAAAGATTCTTTGGCGGCTCAAAAAGAAAGCAATCGAAGCAACGGTCACCAAAATAATGACTAAAAATATAAAGAGAAGAAGCATCTCGTGCAAAAGCAAACGCCGAAGCTAAACTTAGCTTAAAAACTTTCCGAGCGTTACCTTCTTAATTGAAGATACGGATGAAATTTGAAATAAGTTCAATTTAATTTTGAAACTAAAACAGGCAGAAACGCAACGGTTAAGGAGCGTGTCAAAGGCTTTGGCAAATTCGACATTAAAAATAACGGTAATGTCCGATTACTTTCCAGTCGAAAAGCCGGTCTTCAGCTTCGGTTCCGCCGCCGATATTGTGAATGATCAGATAGCGTTTGGATGATTCACTCCAAATATTTGAAACGAGTCCGATATGAGTTAAGCCTTTTCCGTCTAAATCCCACGCGACCACATCGCCCGGGTTGTAATTATCTGCTTTTGCCGTAATTTGCAGTGACTTTCCCCGGCGTGCGAAAAAGGTTTGCAGGTTCGGAACACGCCGGTGATCAATATTGGAATCAGCTTTTTTCAATCCCCATTTTTTCGGATAAATCGAGAAATTGGCTTTCATATCTTCGTGAACGAACCGTTGCAGATCAACTCCCGCTTTGCGAAAAGCGCGAATGACGACATCGGTGCAAACGCCTTTTTCAATCGGGACATCGCCATTCGGATACCGCAAAACAACATAAGCAGGGTCGTAAGTTTTAGTCAAAGTTGTTTGTTCGACCGCGCTTTCGAGAACTTTTTTGATTGATTCGTTTTCAATCTCGGCAAGTTTCGGCTTGGCAACTGTCGGCGAAAAACCGTTTGGCCGGTCTGGTTGGGCCTGGGTGGCCACATTGCTCTGGCAAGCAATTAAAAACGCTAACAGCGAAAGTCCGAAAAGTCGGGTAAATATTTTAGGAATAATCATTTATAAAGACCTCACTCGAAAATCTTCGATGCAAATCGGGTAACTGACGGATGCCCGTCGAAAAAAGCACCATCGGTTTCTTAAACGTGAAATCCTCAAAATTAAGGTCATCCGATATTTAATCCGTTGGAAGCCCTTAAAAGTTATTCGGCTTGGATCATTTGGAATAAGCGGCTTTGAGCGTATCCGAAATCTCTCCGGTTGAATATTCCACTTCATTAAATTCGGTTGAACCTGCTTTTATTGGTTTTTTACCGATTAAATATCGAATCATTTTTCCGCCCGAAAAATACATCCGACTTTCTTCGACTCTAATGACTTTCAGATTATCCATTCCGATTGAACCGTTGTATTTGTTCATCTTTTCAAATGCAAAAATCAAATATTCGCCCTGAAAATAATATTCAGCGGTAGCATTAAAGCTTTCGCCATAAATTTTCGCTGTAATCTTTTTCAAACCTTTGCCCGATACAAAATAGGTCGCCTCAGTTCCTTCGAGTGAAACGCCTTCGACATCTTTAGTCGTTTTCTTGTAACTTTTGGCGTTTTTGTTGATGGCAGTCACTTCTGCGCGAATTGAAACGATTTGCTTTTCAACGCTTTGGGCCAAAACTGTTTGGGTAGCGATGAAGGTTGCGATTATCAAAATCAAAAGTTTGGTTTTCATAGATTCCTCATGTTTCCTTGTAAATAGTTTTGCGTGGTAGAATGAGATTTTAGCTTATCTTGAGATAAAAAGGAGAAAAAAATGAACAGGATCGGGAAAAAAACAAAAACGTATCTAGTTTTAGGCTTGGCAGTTTTGATAAGCATTGTTCATACTTGGCATCCTGTCACATTGAGCTCGACTAATTCGGGAGACAGGACAATGGTTATGTTTTTCATTATGTTTTTTGCTTATTTGGCCAAGAACGGTTCTGCTTCTTCAAGAATTGCACTTGGGGTTGGCTTTTCATTTTTCTCTGCCATAAATCTTTTAATTGCAATCTTTTACAATACTAGAAATGGCAATAACAATTTTATCGAAATTTCATTTTGGGGATTAGTTTTGGGCGGAGTTGGATTGACATTATTGATTTGGAAAGATGTTCGCTGTTTTGAGGAAAACAGTGTTCCGCAAACTGCTCAAAGCACCTAGGTTTAGACAAATTTTTATTTATGAACGGAAACGAAGTTAGACGCAAATTTTTAGAATATTTTGAACGCAACGGACATAAAATTGTTCCGTCATCACCGCTTTTACCCGCAAATGACCCGACACTTTTATTTGTCAATGCGGGAATGAATCAATTCAAAGACGTTTTTCTCGGACAAGACAAGCGCGATTATACGCGGGCAGCGACCTCGCAAAAATGTCTTCGTGCGGGTGGAAAACACAACGATTTGGATGAAGTCGGTAAAACTGCCCGACATCATACATTTTTTGAAATGCTCGGCAATTTTTCATTTGGCGATTATTTCAAAGAAGAAGCGATTCGTTTCGCCTGGGATTTCCTCGTCAATGAATTGAAACTCGAGACAAACAGGCTTTGGTTCACCTATTTTGGCGGCGATGATGAGGTTGCCGCCGATCTTGAGGCACGTGATTTATGGATAAAAATCGGTGCCAAGCCCGAACGCATTTTGCCCTTCGGACGCAAAGATAATTTTTGGCAAATGGGCGATACCGGACCGTGCGGACCAAGCTCGGAAGTCTTTTATTATATGGAAGATGAGCCTCAGAATCCCGAAAAGAACCACGCTAAATGGGTGAACGGTGAAGGCGATACGACGGTCGAAATCTGGAATCTGGTCTTTATGCAATACAACCGCATTGAGGTGGAAAAAGGTAAATTCAAACTCGAAAATTTGCCTGCTCCATCGGTTGACACAGGCGCGGGATTAGAGCGTTTGAGTGCTGTTTTGCAGGGCGAGAAGTCAACTTTTGAAACGGATTTTATTAAGCCTATCATTGATTTTACGGCGGACTTGGCGAGTAAAAATTAGAGTTTTATGGCGACCTTGCTCGAAGAATTTACCAATCTGACCAATGCTTTGAACGAGCGTCAAATTGATTATGCGGTTTGCGGTGGTTGGTCAATGGCGATTCTTGGTTTTCCACGCGCAACGGTTGATATTGATTTATTGATTCTGGCGGAAAATTTAGACGAGGTTTGGAAAATTGCCCAAGATTTCGGCTACAACATTGAAGGAATGCCGCTTCATTTTCACGGCGGGAAAATCGAAATTCGGCGCATTTCAAAAGTTGACAAAGAAACTAAAACGCTAATAACCATTGATTTTCTGTTGGTAACTGATGCAATTACAGAAGTTTGGCAGAATCGAAAGGCGTTTAAGTGGAATCACGGAACGGTGCATTCGGTTTCAAAAGATGGACTGATTTTTTTGAAGCAAATAAGCGGCAGATTACAAGATTTAGCCGATATTGAGAGGTTGGAAAATGAAAATTGATATGTCGCCCGAAGGTGTGACGGGTCGCTTAAAAATGATGGAGCAACTTTGGGAACTGAGCGTTAGTTTGATGAACGCAAAAGAGGTTTCGGAAACTGCAATTTTGAGCGAAAAATCTCTCGAAAAAGATTGGAATAAAGAAGACGAGGTGTGGAAAGATTTAGAAAACCTCGAAACAGTTTGATTTTATGAGTAATTACGAAAATTTTGATGAACAGAAAAAATTTGCTTGTCGGGTCATCGCTGACCACGCCCGCGCGACTGCGTTTGCAATTGCCGACGGAATTTTGCCGGGCAACGAAGGCCGAAATTATGTTTTACGGAAAATTATGCGCCGGGCGATTTATCACGGGCGCGAACATCTCGGGTTTGACAAGTTATTTTTTCACCAAGTCTGCGGTTTTGTCGTTGAACAAATGAAGGAGGCTTATCCCGAACTCGCTGTGCAAAAAGACTTTATTGAAAGGATGGTGCGCCTCGAGGAAGCACGATTCGGCAATACGATTACGGTTGGGTTAAAGAAATTGGAAGAATTATTCGCCGGAGAAACCGAACCTGCGTTTACGGATTTTGCGAAACTTTACGACACTTTTGGAACGCCCAAGGATCTAATTAGAGTTTCACTCGAGAGTCGGGGAATTGAATTTAGTGAAGCAGAGTTTATCGAAAAGATTGATAGTGCAATTGCTGAACTCCAGGCAAATTCTGAAATCGGCAAAACCAAACAGGCCGAAAAAATCAATCCGATTTATGCCGCTTTGCAAAGCTGTTCTGATATTCGCACCGAATTTGTCGGCTATGATTTCACAAGTATCACAGACGCGAAAGTTATTGCCATAGTTAAAGATAACGAACAAGTCAACGAATTACAGACCGACGATGAAGGCTTAATCGTGTTCGACAAAACGCCTTTTTATGCCGAATCCGGCGGGCAAGTCGGAGACGTTGGAACAGTTATCAGTTATCAGTCAACAGTTATCAGCCAAGATTTTTCCGCCAAAGTTTTTGATACGTTTGCACCGGTCAAAGAATACGTTTTGCATAAATCGAAAGTTGAAAGTGGAACTGTCACGGTTGGCGATGTTGTTTCGGCACAAGTAGATGTCGAAAACCGTGATGCGATCCGGCGAAATCATACGGCGACGCATCTTGTCCATGCTGCCTTAAGAGAGGTTTTAGGAACGCACGTCAAACAAGGCGGTTCAGTCGTTGCGCCAAATTATCTGCGGTTTGATTTTACCCATTATCAACCGCTTTCTGAGGTGGAAATTAAAGAAGTAGAAGACTTAGTTAATTATCAAATTTTGCGGAATAGTCCGGTCAACACCGATTTGATGTCCATCGAAGACGCAATGCGAACCGGTGCGATGGCGCTTTTTGGCGAAAAATATGGCGAAAAAGTTCGTGTTTTATCGGTTGGCAACGGCGAATTTTCCCGTGAGTTGTGCGGTGGCACTCACGTCCGCGCGACGGGCGACATCGGTTCATTTAAAATCACAAATGATGAAGCGATTGCTTCGGGCGTGCGACGGATTCGGGCGATTACAGGGTTTGATGCTTTTGAAAGATTCCGCGAAGCTGAACAATTGATTGCAAATTCGCTCAATGTCTTGAAAACTCAGCGCGATAATTTGCCGAATGCGATTGAAAAATTGCAGGAGGAGTTAAAGAAAACGCGCAAAGAAATTGACGATTTGAAGATGAAGATTGCCACCGGCGCCATCGGCGGAGCCTCTGCAAACGGCGATGAAGCGAAGGAAATTAGCGGCGTCAAGGTGGTGGCCAAAACGGTTGAAGGTCTGGACAAAGGCGGGATGCGTCATTTATCGGATACTCTGATGGCGAAAATTAAATCGGGGGTGGTAATTTTGGCGCGAACCGAAGAAGACAGAGTTTCGTTTATTGTCCGTGTTTCCGATGATTTAACCAAAAAGGTTTCGGCGGGAAATATCGTCCGTGAAATTGTACCGATAGTGTCGGGGCGCGGCGGCGGCAAACCCGATATGGCAGAAGGTGGCGGAACTGACGCGAGCAAGCTAAATGAAGCAATTGAAGCTAGCTATGGCGTGATTGAAAAGATGTTGGGCTAGTTTTTGAGACTCGCAAAAAATGTGAAATACACGAAAAAGAAAGAAATCTTCGGGGATCATTTTCGCGTCATTAAATTTCTTTTGGCAGGCAAATCGTTTTAATTTATGAATGAATCTACAAAAATTATCGCGTGTCAGGATTGTGGCGCTAAAAATCGGGTTGCGCTCGATACTTCGCGTCAAGCCGTTTGCGGTAAATGCAAAAAGCCGTTGGTTATTTTCGTTAAGCCAAACGTCATTACAGACAGCAACTTTTCCCAAGAGGTTAGTCAATCTGCGTTACCGGTAATTGGGGTGACGCATCGCTGTCTTCAAATCCCTCCATCAGGCGCTCAGCGAAACGCTT
>JANOEF010000756.1:0-8663 GCA_031413075.1 Acidobacteriota bacterium
CTTAGGAGTAAAAGATGAATCTATCGGTGTCGTCGGCGCAGAAAAACTGTTGGCAGTGGTCGTGCCTGATTTTGATTATCTGAAACAGGCCAAGATTGCCAATTCATATGAGGCGATTCGGTTTGAGCTAGATAATTTAGGCCGTGATTTGCCGGAATATCAACGTGTCCGGGAATACATCGTCCGGTCTGAGCCTTTACCGCGAACAGCTACTCGAAAAATTAAAAGATTTGCACTGCAAAAAGAAATTGAAAGCGGCCAGCTGCAAAATACTCACGCCGGGCAAGAAAAAAGTTGGATACTCTCTGAAAATGACCAAAAACTGATTTCATCTATCGCCGGAAAGGCCGTGATTGCCACGATTACTTCCCAAAAAGGCGAAATTGAAACGATTCACCCTGAGATGAATTTAGAGCTTGATTTGAGTCTGGACTCATTGGCCCGAGCCGAAACTTTTGCCAGTCTGGAACAAACTTTTAAGATTGAATTTGATTCTGACGAAGCAACGACCGCCCTCACCGTAGCTGAAGTTGTAAAATTGGTCGAAAAAACGGCTAATTTAGAAAATTTCAAAGGCGATCTGGAAACAAGTTTCAATTGGAATCAAATCTTGACCGAAGCCAACGACGATTTGCCGGAAATTCAACCCATTTTGAAATCCGGGCCGCTGTTTGCCTTTTTTGCTTTTGTGATTTTGCGTTTTTCATATTTGGTTTTCAAAATTTTCTTACGTTTAGAAGTTAAAGGAATCGAAGAACTGAGCAAACTCAAAAAACCGTTTATCGTCTGTCCCAATCACCAAAGTTTTTTGGATGGGTATATTGTTCCGACGACTTATCCATTTTCGATCTTGAAAGATATTTTCCACGTTGGCGCGAGCGAATTTTTTCAGGGATTTTTGGGAAGAAATTTTGCCAAACTGACCCGGATTGTCCCGATTGACCCCGATACCCAACTTCTCAAAGCAATGAAAGCCGGGGCTATCGGACTGCGTCACGGCAAGATCTTGAATATTTATCCTGAGGGCGAAAGAGCCTTTGACGGTCAGCTTCATCCATTCAAAAAAGGCGCGGCTATTTTGGCCAGTGAATTGGATTTACAGATAGTTCCGGTCGCACTCGACGGATTGTTCAAGGTTTGGGCCCGCGGAACCAATAAAATTCGGTTTGAGAAGGTTAAAATTCATTTTGGAAAGCCAATCAATATCGCTGATTTTCAGCAGTATCAAGGTGAGGAACGTTATGCCAAAATTACTGACCATTTGAAAGCAACAATTCAAAAAATGTTAGATGAAATGCGCAGTTAAATGTAGGTGGAGGAATCAAAAATGCAACGATTTAGTCTCATCTATTTTATCGCCTTTATCACTCTTTTGGCACCGGCCAACAAAGCCCAGAATGCCTGTCAAAAGCAATCAATTGAGCAATTAGCCGGAAGTATTGCCCAAAATTACGAGTCAAAAAGTCTCAGCCGGCTAGATCCAAATCGTCCCTATTTATCTAAATATACGCTCAGCATCGAAAATTCTTTGGTCAGCGACGGAGAACCTGATCAATTTGAAATAAAACGGTTCAAGAGTTTTAGAGTGGCTGAAAAATGGCTCAAAAGCCGGGAGTTTGAAGGTTGGCCAAACCGGATTTCGGTTCCTCTCACAACCTGCAAAAAAGGAATTTGTCGGTTTAATCTTCAGGGAATTAATCACAAACAATTGTTTTTACAGAAAATTTCATACGGTTATCAAAAAAACGGATGTCCTTTTGTTAAAACCATATTCTTGCTGGACGGAAACTAAGATTGATTAAACAAAATCATTTTCCAGAACTATTCGGTAACGGGCGTTTCCGGCTTCGAGATGTGCAAAGGCATCATTAATTTTCGACATCGGGAAGTTTTCAGTCACTGCCTCGATATTATGACGGGCACAAAATTCAAGCATTTTCGTGACCACTGCCGGGCTTCCGGTAGCAGTTCCGGTTACGCTTTTTTGGTTCATAATCAAAGAAAATGCTCCGATTGACATCGGTTCTAAAATTGCCCCAACCACATGCAATTTGCCTTTGGGTCCGAGAGCCTGAAGATATAAATCCCAGTTCAGGGCTGCATTCACCGTCACCAAGATCATATCGAATTTACCGGCCAATTTCGTCAGTTCAGTTTCATTTCTAGTCTCAACCACGAAATCCGCTCCGAACGAGATTAATTCGTCTTTTTTCTCTAAATTTGTAGTAAAGGCGGTCACCTCGCACCCCCATTTATCGGCAAATTGCAAAGCTAAATGTCCCAAACCTCCGATCCCGACGATTCCAATTTTATCGGTGGGACTGATATTGTTTTGAACAAACGGATTAAATACCGTGATCCCGCCGCAAAAAAGCGGACCGGCTTTTGATAAATTCAGTGATTCAGGCAGTTTTATGGCCCATTCCCAAGAAGAGCGAACCCGGTCGGCAAAACCGCCGTGCCGCCCAACTATTGTCCCGACCAAATTCGGACAGTTTATCTGCGATCCGGAAATACAGTTTTGGCAATATCCGCAAGTTTCGGCATTCCAGCCAAGTCCGACTTTGTCACCAATTTTCAATCCTTTCGCTTGTTTTCCCAGAGCGATCACCTCACCCACCGCCTCGTGCCCGGCCACAAATGGATATTTTGTCATTCCCCAATCATTTTTGAGCATTGAGAGGTCTGAATGACACAAACCGCAGGAATGGACTTTAATCTCGACTTCATCGTCACCGAGAAGATCTAATTCAACCTCAATCAATTCAAATTCGCCCCCGGCTCTTGCCGCAGCATATAATTTATTAATACTCATAGATTTACCAACTGGCTTTGCGAATCATAGTCCGCAATATTTCAGTGTCCGAATCGTTTAATTTAAATTCTAAAGCAGCAAAAGTAGCTGAAAGCTCAGCCAAGGCTTTCACCCGATGGCTTTCGTCTAAAATTTGAGTCAGGTGAAGCAGATTTTCTGAACATATTTTTCGAGCCGTTTCAGGCTCTCCCAAAATATTAAACCGTTCGGCTAAACGATTGAAAATCAAAGATTTCATCGAAATTTGCTGGACAGAATTGAGATGAAAATAAGCTTCTTTCAATTGTTTAAGAGCGAATTCTGATTTCTGGTTGCGACGATTGACATCGCTTAAACCGATCATAGCCAAAGTTCTTTCCGATTCATCATCAATATCACCGAGGGCTCTTTGGGCCAAATCGTCATTCAAATTGGTTTCGCAGATGATGGCAATTTGGGATAAAGCGTTATTTCGAATTTCGTCATATGGATTTTCGTTAGCGATTTCGATTCCGCGTTCCAATTTTCCAAAGGTTGCAAAGCGTCCGGCAATCAGACCAAAAAGATTATATTTGGCTTTACTATTTCGGGTTTCTTTTTCAGGTTGAGATTTGAGGATTTGATAAGCTTCTTCGAGAGATTCAAGGGCATCGGTTTCTTCTCCTCTTTCCAGAAACTCATCAGCAAACCCAACTAAGGCATGAGCCATTTCATATTTATCCGACACCAGATCGAGCGCTCGGTCGGCTAAATCAAGACTGCCGGCTTTCAAAAAACCGTTGGCAATTTGTGAAAAAAATGAATCCCTTTGAATACTATCCAGAGTTTCGACAAATTGGCGAGCCTTATCTAAAACTTCGATGGCTTTATCCTTACGTTTCGACTCGATATATTGATATGAAATTTCCAGATAGGCCCGGATCCGTTCTTCTTCAAACTCGATGTCCTGAGCGACTTCAGTTGCCTTTTCCAGTAAATTAATATCTTTCGAGTTAAGCGCAATTGTTTGCAGCGCGTGTGCTTTGACATAGGGAAATTCTATCTTTTCCACCGTTTTGAGTGCTTCGGCTTTTTCTTGATAGCCGGCGATGGCGGCATAGGCATTTGAACCGTGTTCTAAACTGTCGGCGATTTTAAGAGCTTTTTCGAATTCTGTGTTGATCGCATTTTGGATCGAGATTTGTTCCAAAGCAACCCCTTGAAAACTGCTCTCCTCAATGGACTCAACTAGTTGCAAAGCATAGTCATCATCCCCGAGTTCAGCGCACTTTTCAGCAACGGAGACCAAAAGCTGGTCACGAACAAACGGGTCGTCAATCGCATCCGCTAATTCGGCAGCTAAATCAACCTCTTTTTTAGCCAAATAATACGGCAGTATTTCTTTGATTGCTTCGGAATGTCCATCGGAACTCCCGATCTTTTCGGCTAAAAAAGTGGCACAAGCCAAAAGATCGGTTTCGGCTTCTTTAATGTCTATCAATTGTTCACTCATTGTTTATACTTTTTTGGAAAAAACTTTGACCATCGAATCCGGCATCCAATCTGCCAGAGTATTAGTCACTGCATCAGCGCCGGCTGTACGCAATATTTCGGCTTCGAAAGTGTTGGTCACGCCAAGTGTTTTCATTCCGGCATTTTTTCCGCCCTGAATTCCCTGGGGGGCGTCCTCAATCACCACGCATTCACGATGAAGAAGCGGAAAATGCCCATCAGCGATGCGCCGTCTATCTAAGTGCTTAAAACATTCCAAATAGGCTTGCGGGCTTGGTTTATGCTCGGTCACGTCCTCTGCACCGATGATTTTGGTAAAAAATTGACGGACACCGATTTGATTGAGCACATATTCGATATCTTCACGATTTGCCATACTAACTACGCCCATCGCAAAACGATGACTGCATTTTCGGATGAAATTTTCAACGCCCTCACAAAGCGGCATTTCTTTGTCAATGACTTTGCGCCAGGCTTCAGATTTTTTTGCTCTTAAGCCGGAAACCTGTTCATCACTAATTTCTTTCTCGACTCTTTTGAAGTGATGCCTGATAAAAGTGGTGTCATCCATTCCGGTACAGGCGAGATATTCGGCCTCACTCATTTCAAATCCTTCTTCTTTGAAAATATCCTGATAGAGTTTCATCTGAATCCGCTCATCGTTGATAATTACCCCGTTAAAATCCATTAAAATTGCTCTGATCATTTGTTTTTTTGTTCCTTCAATAATGTTTGTGGCAAGTTTTAATTTTAACTTTCTCAACGAGTTGTCGCAAATTGAAAAAGGCGTGATTCAGGTCACGCCCTTCAAAACTATTTTTTCTTGGAAAAATTACTTTTATTTTTTGGCTTCCTGTTCGTCCAGATTTTTCTTGAACTCTTTGCAAAAGGCGGCGGTTCCAGCTTTATCGGCATTATTTTGCTCCAGACTTTTCTTTATTCCATCACGAAATTGAGCTTCCAAAGTTTTCAAAAAAGCTTTGGTCAAAAAATCAGTATTTTCATTCTCAATTTTTGTTCTGAAATAATCCATTAATTCGTCACATTCTGGAACACCGATTTTTTCACCGGTCGTGACAACATCGGTTGCTTTATCAGACAACGATTTATTTTCGTTTTGACTGGTCGTCGGCTGACTCGGCTGATTGGGCTGATTCGGTTTACTCGGAGTCGTTTCCGATTGCCCCAAATTGCCAAAACCGCAATTGCATCCTATGACAAAAACCATTATCACTCCGACCAGCAAAATATTTACAGTGTTTTTCATATTTTTTCCTCAATTGAAAACTATTTTAACAGAAATTGGGTGTGATTCAACCCAAAATTAGGGCAAACGCATCTAATTTTTCCTTAAATGTCGCAGAGCGACAATTTGAATTTAGCCGTGTAATTTATTGCACGGAAAGTGATAATAAAAGTCAGTGTCACGTCAGTGACGCCTGAAATAAAGAAGATAAATTCAGTTGTCGCTGACGCGACAAAGACAATTTATCAACCTGAGCAGTCCTTAAAAGAACTGCCTAAACTCATTAAGTCGCTATGCGACAAAGAGTTATGAGAAGCGAATAATTCTCTTGTAAGTAAAATTTAGATGCGTTTGCCCTAACCCAAAATTTTTAGGTTATGTAATTCAACCTTCAATCTTTGCAGATTTGGACCAGTGACGTTCCATTTTGGTCAATAGATGACCGATACATTCCTCCGGAATGAAATCCCTCAGCACCAATGCCCAATTAACAATGGACAATGGACAATGAAGAAAACCCAAAAACCCAAGTTAATCAGCTATTTGCAAACTTTTCTTGATTTTTTAAAGGTCGTAAATCTTTTGCTGACCAGCTTAAGTTCATGTTTTTGTCGAATGCGACCTCTCCGCCGTCACCGTCGAGATTTTGTAGTTTTTTTTGAATTACACCGTTAACCGCCGTCTGAATCGTCAAATCTTTGTATTCAACTAAAGCAGAAATATCGCTAATAACTCGCCCGATTATCGGCAACTACTGCTTCCTCGGTTTTTTTTTCGATATTCTGCTTCTTTTTCAGTTGTCAGACTTGTCCTTGTCACACCTTTCTGGCAATGGAAGTTAAAGGAAAAAACAATAATAGCAAAATGAGCATTACAGTTAATTGACGAAACATTATCTGTGCTCCAATATTTTTTACAAATTCGATATTTTTAGTTAAAATTTACCACATATTATCGAAGTTTCAAGTCGGAGGAAAAGTATTGAAAAAACAGTTCTGGAGTTTATTTTTCACATTTTGCCTTTTTACGGTTCCGATTTCTGCCCAAAATATTGCCCCAACCAGTATTGAACAATCAATTTTGAATGAAATCAACCTCGCCCGCAAAAATCCGAAACTTTATCTGGGTTATTTAGAAGAATTTCGCAAACTATTCAAAGGCAAAACGGTTCATTACCCAAACGGAGTGATGATGGATACCATCGAAGGTACTGTTGCAGTAGATGATGCGATTAATTTTATGAAAATGGTTCCCAAACTCGACCCTTATAAATTCTCTACCGGTTTGGCTCAACCTGCCAACCTGCAACTAAAAGATCTGATGGAAAATAACAATCTCGGGCATTTTGGTAAAAATGGAAGTCAGTTACCAAAGCGGATCTCGTTATTCGGTTTGCTTCCGCTGAACTATGCCGAAAATATTGTTTATTACGTTGATTTACCCAGAGAAATCGTCCTGACCATGATAATTGATGATGGCATCCCGGGTCGCGGTCATCGAAAAAATTTGTTTAGTCGTGCTTTAAAAGTGGTTGGAATTGCCTACGGCAAGGGCAAAGAAAATGAAGGGTTATGCGTTTCTGTTTTTGCCGATCTTTTTCGCGAAGCAAAACCGGCGAAATTAGCCTCGGAACAAAGAAAAGGAGCGAAAAGCCGAACCCTTTCGCCCTGATAAATATATGATGTTAAACCGTTTATTGCTTCGCTTCCGCCCGCTTTCTTAATTCGGAAAGCAATTCGTCGTCCGTCACTCCGGTAATTTGCGGAGTTTGGATAGTTCCGAGTTTCTTTTCCTCATCGTCCAAACGCGCTTCTTCTTCAGCTTCTTTCATTCCATCCCGAAAGGCTTTGCGCGACTGTCCAATAGATTTTGCCAGTTGCGGCAAGCGGCTTGCTCCAAAAAGTAAAAATAAAACTGCTACTATTAAAATGATTTCTGTTGGTCCAAAGTTCATAATTCCACCAATATTTTTGACGTTTAATTTCAATCCAAAGTTGAGGCTGAAACTGTTTTGATGATACCGCTATTTATCAAAAGTTTCCATCAGGAAAAACCGCTTTTCTACCCTTTCTGATTAGCCAATACTCTTAAAATTCTCCATCGCATCAACCAATGCTGAAGTGATTCCGGGTTCGCTGACCGAGTGTCCGGCATCTTTGATAACAATAAATTTAGCTTCGGGAAAAGCTCCATGCAAATCCCAGGCACTCCGGATCGGACACACTACATCGTATCGTCCCTGAACAATGATGGTCGGGATATGTCGAATCTTATCAATGTTTTCGAGCAGATAATTTTCGGTTGGGAAAAACGAATTGTTCATAAAATAATGACATTCGATTCGCGCCAGGGCAAGAGCTTCATGCTCGCCTTCCCAATGATTCATGAGGTCTTCGCTCGGGTAGAGCTTTGAGGTCGAGCCTTCCCAAACACTCCAGGCCCGGGCGGCTGAAACTCTGACTTTTTCATCATCACTGGTCAAACGTTTGTAATATGCGGAAATAAAATCACCCCGTTCTGCCTCGGGAATTTCATCGCGGTAACGTTCCCAAAAATCCGGGAATATTTCCGATGCTCCAAATTGATAAAACCACTGCAACTCAGATTTTCGGGTTAAGAAAATCCCACGTAAAATTAACCCTAAACATCTAAGGGGATGCGAAATGGCATAGGCTAAAGCCAGCGTACTGCCCCAGGATCCGCCAAAAACAAACCATTTTTCAATTCCAAACTTTTCCCGTAATGATTCAATATCATTGATCAAGTCCCAGGTTGTATTTTCGCTCAACTCAAATGGAGGAGTAGAATTACCCGAACCACGCTGATCAAACAAAATGATATGGTAAACTTTCGGATCAAAAAACTGACGATACATCGGCATTATCCCGCCGCCCGGCCCGCCGTGTAGAAAAACTACCGGAATCCCATCGGGATTGCCGACCCGTTCATAAAAAATTGTATGAATCTCGGAAACTTTGAGCATTCCCGCAAAAAAGCACGGTACTTCAAAAGAAGCGAAGTTGGTGAATGAGGGCATCAATGAGGGTACACTCACTCAATAAACCATAATGCTTGTTACACTCCATCTCGTAATACTTGCATTCACTGTTGTTGGCGTCCTCCTTGCTGATC
>JANOEF010000757.1:0-1698 GCA_031413075.1 Acidobacteriota bacterium
AATAGTTTTGCACAACAGGAAATAACTTTGACTACGACAGTCGGCAATACCACATCGTCAAAATCAACCATTGATTTGCCTGCACTTAATGGTAATCCAAATGCAATTATCGTGGCGACACAGATTGGCACATTAAACCCGCATCCCATCGGAGCCTGGTATTACAACAACAAATGGAACATCTTTAATATTACCCACGCCGCGATGCCGATTGGGGCAACATTTAAGGTGCAATATTTCACCCGATCTGGTCCCAGTTATTTTTTACATGTCATACCTGCTGGAGGTCCTCTGACTGTATCACGGACGTATCTTAATTACCCTGGGCTAGATGGTAATCAAGGGGCGCAGGTCAAGATTTTTCAAAACCACGACCCCTACACTCTCAATCCGAATGAGGCTGAAGCTCGATACGATTCAACCATCGGACAATGGTTTATCCAAAATGTCAATGGCATGGCTCTGAAGCGGAATACTGGTTACAACATTGTCATCGGTTCCGGAGTGACCGGCACGAATCCAAATACAAAAACCCCCATCGCAGATGCAACCCCAAAAAATCCAACCCCAATTTCGCCTTCCTCAACCACGCCGACCGGAAATGCGGGAGGTGATTTGAATGGAAATTATCCAAATCCAAAGGTAGTTGGACTTAACGGCAACCCTTTATTAAATAAATCTCCCTCGATCGGCGACACTCTGAGATGGAACGGCACCGCATGGGAACCAGTGACTATTATTAGCGGCGACACCGCGAGATATAATGCGGGGGCCGGATTGTCGCTCAACGGTCCTACTTTCAGCGCGCAAAATACGGCGGAGATTTGGAATGCGAAGCAAATTGCGAGTCGGAATATTGCAACTACTCCACCGACCATCGGACAGGTTTTGAAGTGGAATGGAACGGAATGGGCTCCCGCTGATGACAATGTCTCAGCTACCTCACCAACGCCCCCAGTCCAACTTATTCAAACATACTTCAAACGAGGAAATCTTAATTCTTTTGGACAGGAACTTACAGATTCCAATCCGGAACTTAATATGACCGAACTTTCACATACGATTGTTCTGAACAAAAAATCCCGGTTGGTAATCAGTGTAACAATACAAGTTAAGGGACCAACCTGCGTAGTGGTGGTGGCTTGCGCCGATGGAAAAGGTAGCCTTTATTTTAACATTAATAATGTTGGGGTTTACTACACGAGTAATATGACGATTACCTTTCCGCGAAAAAATTTTAGTGTGCCGTTCAAATTCTTTGCGTCAGTTGAGATCAGTAACTTTATGGTTGACTTAAACCCAGGAACTCATACGATCAATTTTTTCGTTAGCCATGATGCTGGCTCTTCAACTATAAAACCGCAAGGGGACTATTCTTCCATTATGGTAATCCCGCTCGAATAGCTGGGGTCGGTTCGTTCAAATGATAATTGAAATGATCCAGGTTTTGGGAAATCAAAAAAATGGATTAAATGACAAGGGGCATGGATTGTTAAGGGTGAAAACTGAGGTGAAGGCTTTACGAAAGGTGTTGAGTCAATTCCCTCTGGCACCGAAATTTTGAGGAAAAATATTGTGAAAAACGGATTAAGTTTAGTCTTATTTATCGTCTCGGCATTGGCAACGGTCAATAGTTTTGCACAACAGGAAATAACTTTGACTACGACAGTCGGCAATACCACATCGTCAAAATCAACC
>JANOEF010000758.1:0-5912 GCA_031413075.1 Acidobacteriota bacterium
GGTTGAAAGCGGAGCTACGGAAATACTTCAAACTGACCGATTAATTCAAATTGAACAAATTGCCTGGCAACCGAAAGATGCAGGTTTAGTTTTGGTCGGACGTGAGGATAATCGCTTTTTTCAGCTTTGGAAAATGGTCTATCCGAAGGGCGAGCTGCAAAAAATCACCAATGATTTAAGCATTTATCGCACTCTTTCGCTTTCCGCTGATGGCACTAAATTGCTGGCTCGGCAACAGTTAATTTATTCACATATCTGGACTACAACGGCTGAAAATTGGGAAAATCAAAAACAAATCACATCGGGAAATCTGAACCGTGACGGCGTAAATGAAGGAATGTTTTGGACTGCGGACGGGCAAAATCTGGTCTATTCGTCCCGAATTATGGGCAATGTTGATTTGTGGTCGGTGCGCCTATCCGATGGACTGCGGACTCAATTGACGGAAAATGCGGGAACAGTCAACGAAAGTCCGGTTTCATCAATTGACGGAAAACACATTTATTTTTCCTCGACCCGCGCCGGAACTCGCCATCTTTGGCGGATTGACCTCAACGGAGAAAATCCGGCGCAAATAACCTTTGGCGAAAACGAAATCGAATTTTTCCCCAGTGTTTCGCCGGACGGAAACTGGCTCTATTTCATCAAAAAAGCTGCTCAACAAAACTCAATTTGGCGAAAATCTTTGGTTGATCAAAAACTTGAACAGGTTACCGAACCCGCAAATTTTTCGCCCAACTCTTTTCTCGCCTTTACACCTGACGGCAAGTGGTTGGCTTTTAATAATTTTGTCGAAAAAGAAAAAGAAAACTTGATTGGAAAAATTATGCAAGTAGCCATTATTTCGGTTGATAAATCTGCTGACCCAAACTTTTTCAATATTCCGGCAACTGTTTCAAAAATCACCTGGACAGCGGACGGAAAAGCGTTTGATTACATTGAAAACTCGCCCCAAGGCGCAAAACTTTGGCGACAAAACTTTAATGGCAATGAGCCGCCTAAAATTATTTTAACTCTGCCTAAAACACATCTCAACGATATTGCTTGGTCAAACGACGGTAAAAATCTCGCTCTGGCTCGCGGCAAACAGGAAAGTGATGTGATGCTTTTGAAAAATTTTGAATAGTCTCAAAACTAAGAAATACGGGATTTTCTGATTTTACGGATTGGGCAGATTGAAGCGGAAATAATTGAAAACAATCGGCGTAAATCTAAGGAATATGGAAAGACAGATTGATTTGAAAAAGTCATTTGATAGATTCTCTTCAAAAGTATTCTCTCATAAAAACTTCAAAAACATTTCAATTTAAGGCGTCACTTCGATAAGTTCACAATTTTCCATTATAATTTTCCAATAGTCATTTGGCTTTTCAGCAGGCGGAAACGCTTTTTTATAAATCCCCTTCGCTTTGACAAACGGCATTCGATTTGTGCGTTTATTCAAATAATCACCCGTTGCTTTATCTAGCAAACTGGCTTTGGCATCAGATGAGGTTGGAATATTTCCCGAGCAAGATATTCGTCCTTCGCTGGTCCAATATTCAAAATTAAAAGGTCCGCCAAACCGATTACCACCCGTCCAAACCTCGCCTGACACGATAATTTCTTTGTCCGTCAACATCTTATCAACTTCAGAATTAGGCGATTTTGTGTAAGTTAAAAGATTTTTAGCTTCAAAGTTTTTCGGGGTTGCGCCCGGGCTGGCGACCGGAGTGTTTGAATTTGCATTGGAATTATTAAGTTGATTTGAACTATTTTCGCTTTTGCCAAGCAATTTACAAGACAAAACGAATCCAGTCAAAAGTAAAACTACGCATAAAATTGTTGTTTGATTTTTCTTCATTTGGCTCCCCAATTACTGACATTTCATAAAAATTCCGCTTCCGCCGAGGCTCACCACGACCATTCCTTTCGCGCCGCGTCCGACAATCCATTCGCGCGCCTGGCAAAATGTTTGACTCGGAACTTTGACTAAAATCCATCCGCGTTTGTAGGAATTATATTCGACTTTGTAATAACGAAAACTGCTGTCACTGCCAACATAAGCGAGACTTTTTCGCTCAACCCAAGTTTTGTAGTCCAATCCGATCTTCAAAATCTTTGCTCCGCGATTTTCCGGGTCGCCGCCGAATTTTACTTTTATAAAACTCTCGACTGCCGCATCGCTAAAGGGCGGATTTTGCCAACTCCGATTCGGCGCGGTTTGTTCGATCAGCGTTTTCAATTCGTCCGCTTTTTTCTCGACTTCGGCAAAAAAATCGGCAGGCATTTCCACTCCGAATTGAACAAAGCGAGGTTTATATTTCGCCGTTTGTGCGGCTTTCCATTTGGCGCGGTCAAACATCAGCTCTTGCGTTTCATCCGGCACGCGATTCTTTTCATGCTCAAAAGCGAATTTCAAATTGTCGAGGGTGACGGTCAGCGAAACTTGATTTTTGGCCAACGACATTCGCGCAGGTTTTTCTAATTCGTGGCGTTTGGCGGCAATCTCGCACCAGACGGCATAGCGATTATCAATAATGCCTTCGCGCAAATAATGGCTGAGATCATTGGGAACTCCGGCATATTTCGATTTGCAGAGCGCGTCCAGTTCAGCCAGATTGCTCATGGCTTTCTGCCATTCGGCCGGACTGTTCGGCGCACCGCCCGGAATATATCGCGGATCGTAAAACGTGGCAAATTGCTGAACGGTTTGCAAATATTTATTGCCGGCGTCGTTTTGGAAAGCCTCGCGCAGTTGATTCAATGATGCTTCCTTCGCGGCACTTCCGGTGGCACGGATCAAAGTCGTCGGGCTTTGGTAAATTTGGAAATCATATTTGCCATTCCCAAAACGAACTTTGATCCGATTATCTTCGATTGATTCAACCTTTCCTTCAACCCATTGACTTTCGCGTTGAGCTTCAACCCGATCGCCAACTCGAACCGTAAATTGCGCGAAAATATTGGCAGTCAAAAACATAACTGCGAACATCAGTAAAATTGTTCTTTGCATAAAAGGCCACCTCACTTTTTACTAAATCAAGCCTTTCGGCTTGGTTACGAATGATTCCCAGTTTAAGTGAAGGGGTGGCCTGAAGTCTTCAAAAACACTCTCAAATAGTTCTCAAAGAGTTCTCAAAGCTGTTTAAGTAAAGCAATAAGCAGTAATGCAAAATTAAAAATTAAAAATGCAAAATTAAGAAATACTAAAAACCGAATGTCATCAATTATTTGCGAGGTTTTCTTAATTTTCAACCTGTCGCAAAACTTTTGCTGACCTACTTATTTTGCAGTTAAAGTAATTACTTTCAAGACCTCAGCGTCTGGTAGCACAAATCGATTCGATGATAGCGGTTTCAAGAGTTGTTTGGACGACAAACTGCACTACTTCCGAAAATCTCGACAAATTTGCTAATCCGGTATTTGCCAAATTTAGTTCAATTCCGGGACTGATGGCTCTTTCGACCATAATGGTGGTCAACATTCGTCCGCAGGCTTTATGCGTAGATTGCAAAAAGTTACTGATGGTTTTGTTATAAAGTTCATAATCCCGCATTTGAATTGCCGCATCCGCGACACAAGAAACCTCGGCGGTCGAGCTGATCAGATCAAAAACTTCATATGGGTCATACCAAAATCTTTCGGGCAGAGAGACGGAACCGTCAAAATTCATATCCCGCAGATCATACAACGGGGCAACCCCGACGACCTTGTTCAAACCCATTCCATTCGGCTGATACGCCACCAAAATTACGTGCTGGCCGGATAATTTGCTTTGCCGATGCTCGATTGCCTTCCATTTGATTGTGTTTGCCATTTTTCTCTCTCCTCGTGATAAATCCAAAATAATTGCTCAAAATTTAACGAACATTTTCGTCCGTTTTCAGTCATTCAGACGCAATGGATTTTGAAAAAGTCGAAAGAATTTGCAAGAAATTTTAAATATAATTTTTCTCTAAATTATTATGCAAAAAGCACTTTGTAGGTTCGTCTAACAAGCTTTTTTTTGAGTTTTGAGAATTCACCACAAAAAAAAGGACGAACATTTTGTTCATCCTCATCTCAATCAGGTTTTAGATTTTTCCGGCCTATGAGACTTTGCCCAGAGGTTATCTCATTTTACTAAACCGTCTTAGTCGCCCGGCTAGGCAGTGGCCTCGCCCTTCAAAACATACAAAATCCGGGTGCAGTTTTCGCAAGTGATAATTTTGTCGGACATTTTGATTTCAACCCTCAGATGCGGGCGGAGTGACATAAAACAGGCACTGCACGAGCCGTTTTTGACTTCGGCCACTGCAATCCCGTCACGGCTTCGCTGCGCCAGACGATTATAAACTGCGGCCATCTGGGCGGGTAATGTTTTGAAAACCTCTTCCCGCTTTTTGGTTTCTTTATCGAACTCTTTTTTATTGGCGTTGAGTCCGGCTTCAAATTTTGATAAGGCCTTGGTCCGGTTCCCTTCCAAACTTGAAACCTCGTCGGCTCTCTCGGCTAAAACCTTTTCAACCTCTTCGATGACGGCCATTCGTTCCAAAACCTGACCTTCGAGCCCCGAAATCTGTTTTTGCAAAACATCGGCTTCGCGCATGGCAGTTTCGTATTCTTTTTGATTCTGCGAGTTTTTCAAGTTTCGCTCGGCCCGTTCCAGATACACTTTGGTTTCGGAAATCTGCTTTTCCAGATCAGTTCGTTGGGCTTTGGCGGTCTCGCTTCGGCCTTGAATCTCACGAATTTCAAAGGCGTGCTGTTCGAACTCTTGTTCAATACTGGCACGCCTTTGGTCTGCGGTTTCGATAGATTTTTTTAGACTTCTGATGTTGGAATCGGTCTTTTGTAATTCAATCAACTTCTCAAGTTCTGACTTCACTTATGAAAATCTCCTGTTTAAAACAACTCTTTATATGTAAATTTTCACATATTATTAGCTTGCTTGCAACGCTTGAAATGATGATTGAGAATTTTACACGGATTTTTTTGCAAATTAAAATCTGACGGTTTCTTCGGGCGCGTCGTTTCCTTCCGCCGTTTTCCAATCGTCAAAATTATTGTAAAAATTGCAGTCAAATTCAGCCAAAGATTGGATTTTGATGCCTTCGACTTCAGCAGGCGCATCTTCAAAACGGACAATCGCGCCGCAACCGATGATTTCCGCGCCGAGTTCCCTAACCAATTCGACGGTTTCTGTAATCGCTCTGCCCGTGCGAATTAGGTCGTCAACGATGATGCACGGATAAATGTCGCCGGATTTTAAGTATTGGCGAAACTGTCGTTTGCCGTCTTCGATTTCCGCCCAATAAATCTGGTCTGCGCCAAGTGCTTCGCGCACAGCAAAAGCCACGGGAATGCCGCCCGGACTCGGACTAATTACCGAAATTTTCGGCAACCGGCTGGAAATCGCTTTTTCCATCCGAAACTTGCGGCTCAAACCAACCGACAAAACCCGCGAATTGTCATAATAACGAAACGCCAGCGGCATCTGAAAATAATGCGAAGCGTGTTTGCCCGACGGATAAACAAAATGTCCCTGCCGATACGCGCCCGTCTGTTCTAAAATCTCCATCACCGTTTCTGACGGCGGAATTAAATCTATCATTTATTTTCTCCTTTTGAATTAAAAATAATTTTCAAATTATATGACAAATACTTCAAATTTTGAATTCTTAAATTCAATCTTTTATTTAATCTGCAAAACCATTCTCACAACTGATTTTTGTTCCTCGTTCATTTGTTCGGGCATTTTATCAACCTTAAACCAAGCGAGGGCTTTTATCTCGCGGCTTTTTACTTCGGCTATGCCGGTGGCTTGGGCGCGAAAGAGAATTTCAGTATGACGATTGATTGTTCGCACCCGGAACAATTTTATATCGTGCAGTTCCAAACCCGTTTCTTCACGGATTTCGCGCCTTAACGCTTCTTCGGGCTGTTCGCCG
>JANOEF010000759.1:0-4467 GCA_031413075.1 Acidobacteriota bacterium
TTTTCTTTTTTACGTCCTTCCGGGCGTTCCGCTTCCCAACTTTGTAAAATATGCGGTTTATTTATCATAAATTATTTTTTGCCTTGGGCATTTGCTATTTGTTCGTCAAAAAAATGGCTAGTTTCTTCCGCCACCTCAACATCCGTCAAAATAACTTCGTCATAAGTTCCTGTTTCTTCGTTCAAAACCCTTTGCGTCCATTGTCCTTGAGAATTCATAGACGGATTTGATTTGTTTGGTAATTCTTGATTTGACATAATTTACTCTCCTTATTTAACGATTGTGTCTGTTATGAAAACGGTTGTAGCGATTTGGGGAGTCTGGCGCATCTCGTTTTACTTCGGTAATTAATCTCCGAAAAACCGAATTTGAAATTTCAGACGGATCAATTTCCATCAATTTAGTGAAATTATCTTCCTCAGTTACTGGTTTTGATTCTTTCAATTCCCTCATTTTTTACCATCCTCCCCAATGTCCGCCCCGCCAACTTCCGGCAATAACTCCATAATTTTATCTATCAGCAATGAATGAAGTTCCTCAGAATTCGGAAGGTCTGACAGACTTGAAGGATAAAATGGCACGGCAAATTTAACCATATTTTGATTAATGGTATGCGTTCCGGTTCCGGCATCCGTTAAATTAATGACAGTCCCGGCTATCGCGTTCGCGTAAGTCGTCGCCAATTTGAAAGTATTGGCACTAATCTTGATGACAAAATAAAGCGTGTCGGACGCCAATCCGCCGGGTAAAGTGGTGTCAGAAGCAATCATTACGGCATCGCCAGTTACCAAACCGTGTGCGGTCGAAGTGAAAAGGTCAGTCCCAAAATTGACGGATGCGGCTGGAATCGAAAGATTTGTTGTTGCAGTCGGTGATGGGATTAAATTATTTGCCTCGATATAAAAGGTTTTGACTTCGTTGGCTAAGTAATGATTGGCAAGTTGCCGTCCCATCATAGTTGAAACCGTCGCCATCGGCTGCGTGGAAGTCCAATAATAGATTTGCCCTAAATCCAAACATTCGCGGATAAATTTGAAATCGGTTTCGCCGGTCGTCAGATTCACTTTGCCGTTGACTACCGGAAGAATTGCGACGGTCGGATCGGTTATCAATAAATCGCGTAAAAACTGATCGGCAGCAATTTTTCGCGCTAATCTTTTTAGGGCTTCGGGAATCAGCAAAATAACGCGAGTGGCGTCAAAAATGGGATAGTTCGCCGGGAGACGTTTATTGACGAGCTCCGCAACTAATTCAGCATTTAAAGTTCTCAAAGCCATTAACTAATCCCCTCTTTGTATTGTCCATCGGCCACTAATTGCTGAATTCCTCTTTCGGATTCGGCTATAAATTTATCAAACTCAACCGGTGTCGAATGTTTGGTTAAAAACCGGATGGCAGTTGCCCAAACCAGAGTCTCTTCTGACTGATTTACTTGAAGCGCAGCGGTTCGGGTGTAAATCGGCAGTTCGATTCGTCCGTAAGTCGCGGGATGGTAAAAACTTCCACCTTCCAGCGCGAATAAATGAATGTAATCAGTCAGCGGAATATAGTTTGGGTTGGCCATCGCAGTTAAAAAGGCAGCAACATTTTTTGTTTCAATCCCCTCTCGCCACGGCAATAATGTATGAGTTCCGCCACCAGCCGCCGAAGTAATATTAATCGCGGTTCCAATCAAAGCATTGGCATAAGAAGTGGCTAATTTGATCGTATTGGCATCCACGACAATCACAAAATAATCAGTGGTAATTGCCAAAGGTGCAGGCAGAACTCCCGTCGTCAAAAAGGAAATGTTTTGACCGGTCACCAACCCGTGTGCGGTAAGGGTAATGGTGTCACTTCCGGCACTCACTCCGGCATCAACAAAAGTTTTCACGGCAGATGAATGAGCAACTTCAACTTTGCCCGGATTGCCGTAATGAAATGGAATGTTTGCCCGGTGTGCCAAAACTGCGGACATCACCATAAAGGCTTGGGCTAAATCTTTATTAATGGATTGGAAGTATCCGCGAGTAATAATTAAACTTTCTGCCTCAAAGGTTGCGGCAAGAATCTCATCGTTTGAAGGAAAAGAGCCAACATCCCCACTAACATTGCTACTCCAAGCGGTTGGATTAGCATTGAGAGTTCTGACAATTCTCGGAAGGACATTCGCTAAAAGGGCTAATTCCATAGCGTTTTACCTCCCAAAGTGGTAAGATAAAAACAGCTTGAAAAAGGATTGCCGTCCTTAATCAAGCCTAAACAAATCAAATTTCTATAAAGGAGAAATTCAAAATGTCTGACCAAGATATTACCATCCAATTTGTCGCACATCCATCCGCAAAAAAGTTTATAGATTTGACCAATCGTGAAACAGGTCGGTTGATCGTTCTGGGCTATGCTGGAAAGCGAGGCTATCATCATCACTGGTATTGCAAATGTGTTTGCGGGAAAACTACTGTGGTTTCGGGGCAATCTATCCGAAACGGACACACTCGATCTTGTGGGTGTATGGCTTATGAACTGACAGGACTTCGCAGTAAAACGCATGGCGCAAGCGGTTCGAGAAAGCGTGGAGTAAAACCTTCGCCAGAATTGATTGCGTTTAGGGGCGCAAAGGCTCGATGTAGTAACCCTAAAGACCCTAATTATCATCATTACGGTGGTAGAGGTATCAAATTTCTTTTCAATACTTTCGAGGAATTTCTTGAAGAACTCGGCAGAAAACCAACGCCTAAGCATACAGTTGAACGCCAAGATGTAAATGGTAACTATGAACAAGGTAATGTTTGTTGGGCTACTATGAAAGAGCAACAAAATAATCGTAGAAGCAATCGAATCGAAATTATTGACGGAATTCCTTATTCGCTGTCTGAGTGGTGCGATATTTATAAAACCACAATTGCAAGAACGTGGAACAGATTGCACGACGGATGGTGCATCAAATGTGCTTTGACACTGCCCTTTCGTTCTAGTTGTCCACATCGCTAAAGTCATTATTATTCCCCATAAAGTCGGCGGCCAGCTGGTGTAAATCGTTTCGCTGCGGCACTATTTTGAGACGATTTATCCCTAAATGCCCAAACTTCAAAAAGCCTTTTCAACGGCTCAATTTCACGTAAGTTTTGCACATAAAGTCCGTCCAAAATTGAACTGTAAAATTGAACTTTTTTTAAGTCCAAATTACTGCGTTTAGCGTTCGCCATAGCCCGGAGTTTTATTTTGGGAATTAATGAATTTTGAGCCAGCAAAACCACATATTCCGCAATATGAGTGGGTAAAGCTGAATAGTTTTCAGCTTGAAACGGTGCCGAGTCTTTATCATATCGAATCCGGCATGACTCACTTGCCGCGAAAGAAAATTGAACATATTGGCGTAAACCGTTCGATTCGTCGCCGTAAAAAGCACAACATTCTTCATTTTGGATTCGGGCAGTTGGCAGATTAACAACATTAATCGCCCTAATCGGCAGCCAGCCGAATTCACTCGAATAAAGTTCAACGAATGAAGGAACGCCATTGCCGATTAAATTTGTAATGTCATAAGGCTCATAATCGGACGGGGAAAATTCACCTGTAATGGAAAGCAGAACATTAACATCCGAAACCCGCGCAGTATTCAATAAAACGCTGTGTTGTTGGACAACGGCATTATGAATATCGAGTAAATTTATCCATTCGGGAGGCAATCCGCCAAGCCCGAACAGAACACGGCTGTTAAGTTCTGCTATCTGAGTCATTTATTTATTCAATCCCGAGCTCTTCGGCTTTTTCGCTGGTAATGATTTGCGGCAAAATGACATTGATGATGTCCGCCTTTTTGGTCGCTTCGCCCAAATCAATTTCAAAATTCTTGGCCAAATCTTTTAACTCGGCAACGGTTTTAGCTTCAAGTGAGGCTTTGGTTTGGTCTTCGGTGGCCAAATCTTCGGCTGGATTAAAAACTGGAACATCTTCACCCGTCGCCACCACTTCGCCCGTTTCCGGTGAAAAGGTGAAAGATTCGTCATTCAAAAGGTGAAAGATTCGTCATTCAAAAGCGGAATCAAATCAGACCGTCCGGCAGCCGCCAAATGTTCGGCCACAATTTCTTTTGAAGCGTTAAATTCAACCGTGGTTTTGCCCACGCCAAAACCTTTCAGACCGGCAAACTCAAATATTTGAGTGCCTTCTTTGAGGTCAATTTCTGTTTTTTTTTCAGACATGAAAATTCTCCTTGAAAATTACGAATTACGAATTACGAATTACTATTTCTTTTTCAAAAGTTCCGTTAAAACTTGATTGGTTTGGGCTTGTTGTTGAGCCATTTGTTGCTGAGTTTGAGCCATCATGCTCATCACATCATTCATTTGTCCGTCGCGTCCGGCGTTTGCTTCGGCGTTCGCCCGGGCATATTGTTCAACTACTTGAGTTGATCTTTCCGACGGTTTGGCAGCGTGTAAGTCCTGACGGATGCCGTGCTGATATTTGGGAATCAGTTTTCTCACT
>JANOEF010000760.1:0-19402 GCA_031413075.1 Acidobacteriota bacterium
CGCGGATTAAGCGCCAGTACCGGACGGATTTGCTCAATTGTTTCATTAAAATTATTGGTTAAAAATAAAGCCACGCTGTAATTAAACCGCGATTCGATCTCTTCGGGAGCCGATTCGGAGGCTTTTCTCAAAAACTCCAGCCCCTGGGTCAAACGGCCGGAGGCTTTGGTTTTATCTTTTTCGGCACGCGAAGCCTGCACGGCGATCGCGCCCAACGTGTTATAAACGCTATTGAGTCTGAGATCATCCGCGAGCGGACTGAGAACCGCTAGTGCCTGCTCGTAATTATTTTGCTGCCAATAAATTAAACCGATGTAAAAAGCGGCTTCCGGATAATGTGAATCATTACCGGGAACTTTGCTGAAATACTCAATCGCATTTTGATTCTGCTTTTGATTCAAATAAAAATGCCCTAATTCGAGCGCCACATCCCCGTAAATTTTAGCCGCCGCATCGGTTTCACTCGTTTTGGCCTCGGCGAAGAGCCGCAAGGCGTTTTTATAAAATCCTTCGCGGGTTTTGACATCGGAATCAGGGGTTAAAAGCCCTTTGATATAGGCCTCAAAAGCTTTTGACGGGACTTTATTCGAGAGGTCAACAAAATGTTTTTGCGAAAACTCCAGATTCTTATTTCGTTGAAGTAAAACCTGATAGGCGAGCTGTCCCTGAATGGTTTGCAGATTGGCCAAGGCGTCCAGCAGATTGATGTCGCGGGTGATGCGTCGCCCGTCAGGAAGCTCTTCATTGACAAAACGTCCTTCGCTGACCCTGATGACCTTGGTCGTGACGCTGATACTGGCGGCAATCTCGCCCTGAGCCGGGATGATGTTATATCTGCCCGCAACTAACAACGTGGCCTTTGCTTCACGGGCCAGTTTGAGCGACGTCGCGAGGCTTGGCAGCGTCGTCAGCGGTACATTCAAACGCAACTGGATAACCTTTCTTTCTTCGTTGGCGACCACATTCATCGTCTGAACTTTTAAAAGATTGGACAACGAATCGGCAAAACTCTCGCCGACCCAGTTAAATTCTGGTTTATTGGAAGCATTTTCGAATGGCAAAACCATGATCGTATCGGTCGCGACGGTTTGTGCCTGGGCACCAGAGATAAGAAAAATTATGAATAAAAGACCTGTTAAATATGATTTTCGCACTTGATTTCCTCGTCAAACAAAAAATTCGCTTCAAACACAAGCGAATAGTTTAGCAGGTTTGATGCGAATTTATGAATGAAAGATGGTAGTCGATACGGGATTTGAACCCGTGTCGCCGCCGTGAAAGGGCGGTGTCCTAGACCCCTAGACGAATCGACCACGAAAATTGTCAAATTGTTAGACTAGCGAAGTCATTCAATTATGTCAAACGCGATTTGTGGTTTTTGCAAAAAAGGTGGTAATTGGTCGGGTTTTCTCCGAGGACCGATTTAATATCATTGAACGCTTTTGCTTCAAAACTACTCGAGCCCTCGCTTAATTGGCGAAGGTGTCGAATTATAATCCCTTTTTTTTGACAGACAGCTCATACAATTGGCGGAGTGTAGATTACCTGATGCTGCATTCCGGATGATTCTGTGGAAATAAATGCATGAACGCTTCCATCTTCTCCTCTGATCAATCTCGGAACCGCCCGAATTTTGTCCTGAGGTCCCGTCTTAATAAGCAGTGGTTGTTCATTTGGGCTGATGGCAAAAACTCTACCCATGGATGTGCCAAGCAGGGCGAATAAGTAAAAATCACTGCTTAAATCAAAATCTCCGGCAACTGTCTGGGCTATATCAGCGGTCACCACTGTTTCGCCCTTTTCCAGAAAGTCCAACGGCACTTGCTTCATCGAGGGGAGAATGTCTTCGGCATAAGTTTCAAGCGGATACCTGGCTAGATAAACCATCGGGACGGGACGTTCGACCGATGCAATCACCAAAGCCGCCGCTGATGAAAGATTGGTTTTAACATCAACCTGGACACACATTATTTGAACTTCCACCGGATAAAACTCTTCATCATCGCGGACCCGAAAATGTCTTCCCGTTAAGACAAGTCGCTGTTCGCTCTCAAGTTTCTCGTTAAACCGATGAAGAAAAACGGGTAATCTGTTTTTACTTCCGTGAATTAGATAGCAATAGTTTCTCCAATCTGCGGCTACGGCGGAAGGATAAGGCGTCGGTAAGATTTCTTTGATAAATTTAGTATCTAATGTTTTTCCAGCTTGATCGAATCTTAGCCTGTGAATTTTATAACCTGTTTCATCGTTTTTACTTGAGAGCAATACCGCTCCGCCTTTGTCCTCATGTTGAATTGGTCGCCCCAAAAGTGCATCCATTTCAAAATTGATTTCCGGTTTCAGCATTCCTGTCAATACCTTATTTACATCGAAATTGACCAGATACAATTCTTTTTTATCCGTCCAGGCTATCCAGCGAAAAAGGTCATGTTCAAAGGTCAGGGCATTTGTAAAATCGGCCTGAGAAATCATGGGTTGAACCTGCGGAGGAAGCTTCAAATTAATCCTCCCGAAGATATATTCAGGATTGCGGGGATTCGAGATCTGCAAAAGTGATTTTGAGCCGTTATCATCGGCGTGATGCTGTAATGAAAACATCACCGGTGCGCAGATCTGATCAACCAGATAATCAGCCCAGTCACATTCATTGGACTTAACTTCAAAAGGAGCTTTTGCGCTTTCCGCATTTATCCCGCTCTCGGCATAAACGAAACGTGCCTGAAGAAAATACGTTCCCGGTTGGGCGATATCCATAAACTCCAGAAGATTTTCGTCAATTTCGATCGTTTCATTGGGCGGCAGTTCACCGATATCGAGATTTTCCGGAAGCAGATGCGGCGGAGTTCCTCCCCGCCGGTATATTTTCTGTCTTCCGTCGGCCTCGGCCATGAGGTTTCCTTTTTCATCATAAAGAATCAAGGTCACCAAACCCAATTCGTCAATTTGAAATGGAATTTCAACTGGCGTGGTATCGTTTGTCAGTTGAAGTTGAATCAGGAGGCTTTCGCTGACGATTGGTTCCGAATTCAGTATTTTAAGATCTAATTTCAATGTTAACTCCTTATCTGAATAATAACCACCATTATTAGTTGGAATTCTGGACTCCGACCTGTCCGGTTCGCGATTGTTGGGTCAAAAGTGCTTGGGTACTATCTGCAATTTTCCATCCGCGCAGTTTTAAGATACATTTTCCGCAGAAATGCATCGTATAATCGGAATTATGTGACATATCCAGGTTCGGACGCACGCTTTTTAACGCACTAGGGTAGCCCATAATGCAATTAAGATCTCCAAGGTCGTGATCAACTCTTACCTCCATTCCCCCAGTCAAAGAAAATGAATGTGTCAAGTAATAACAATGCGAAATTTCATGGGAATAAAAGAAAGAATCCTTCCAATCATCTCGTCCTTTTCTGCCGACGGCTGCCACCCCATAAGGTACTCCAAGACCTTTTACTTTTTCTTTCATATAATTCGCCTCAACAACCTGTGGACGTTTGTACGTTAGTCCTTTAATTCTTCTCGCGGCACTACGAATTTCCACCGGCGAACAGAATTCGAAACGAAATAGCACAAGCCCGTTCGGATAATTTTGTTTGATATGGTTCCGTATTTGAGTTGCTACCCAGACGAGGATTTCTTTTGATGGATTACTTTCAGCCATTGCATCCATATGTCCTTCGACCAAAGTCCTATAAGTATTGTCATCAGTTCCGGCAGGTTGGGGCGGAACATCGAGGGGATACATTTGAGTGGGTTTAAAAGTCATAGCCGCTTGTTGTGGGGCTAATGGGGGATTTATTTGCACCACCCTCGCAATGTATCCTTGTTTATCTATCGGTAACGGAAATATGTCATTCGGTGTCAAAAGTTGGGGTGCTTGTACAATCTCGGTATGGGCAACGGCAAATACGGACTTAATGCTGGTCCAGTCAGGCGGAGTTACTTGACTGGTCCAATCAACAATAGCGGCTATTTCGCGCCGTCTCCAAATAGTCATTTTTCCGGTTTTTGTATCCAAAATTTTGTCAAAAGTATCACCCTTAAAATCAGTGTGAAGTTTTTCGAGATCATTTTTTCGAGCATGATGTTCAAAGCTGATATGTGCTTTAATGGCGTAATTGTCGCCGGCGATATAAGAGCCTGTAAAAAGGACTCCGGTTCGTCCTACCTTATGCGGATGCCCTCCGGTATCCTGGTGAACGGTTGAAAAGTATCTGACCTGAACAGGAGGGGCTATCGGATTAAATACGGGGTAGGGTATAACGCCGGACCCCATAACTGGCGGTACCGGATCCGCTGCGGTTAGTGGCACATCTGCAGGTTTGACCGGGGGAACTGGTGCCCCCGGGTTCTGGACACAAGTGAAGGGGAGTAATATTGCTCCATCCCCAAAATATCTGTAGTTGGATCCGCGAAAACCACCCGCTTCTTCAGGGCAATTATCCTGACTATCTTGAGCATTTCCATAGTTTCCGGCAATTGTAGAATGTACTAAGTCAATATAGTTAGAAGCTACACTCGGAGATGTGGGTTGGATGTTTTGGGGTAGAATAGAAAGGTCTTCCGGAGGATCGAGCACCGTCCATTCAACCTCTACCGGACCGAGTGCCTCGGGCGAGTCCACCCCTGCTCTGGTTCCCTGCTCATCTGTTCTTGAAACCAGGGTCAGCTTAGCCTCGAGCGGAAACTCAAAGCGATCCAGTTTTTGCGCCTCAAGTAACGCATGTCCGTCTATTCGACCAAAATTCCTCAAGCCCCGCAGATCTCCACCTTCCTGGTAATAATAGTAATTATGGTCAATGTAAATGCGGGAATTAACGCTCGGATCAGTGATCACATTCGGATGTTGGAAAATCGTCCGCGAATGAGAGCCAAGGGCCAGTGCGGCTACGAAACCGGCATCAGCCGCGTCATCCGTTTCCGCGACAACCGGCATGGTATGCGTATAGCGTTTGATCGCCCGTTTTGTCTGGTCGTTGTGGGTTCCGTCAACCGGTCCGGCAAAATAACCCAGTTCATTGAGGCGGTATTGGACCCATTTCAAATGATTTGTCCAATTTGCGCCGCCCCCGACTCCCGGCGTAGGGAGGATCTGTTGAGGCGGATTGGCGTTATCTTCAATGTATGTCCCTCGTTCTATCGTAATACTATGATACAAAACCGAAAACTCACGGGCTCTGCTTTCCATCACTTCCGTCCTGGGAGCCGCCGCCGCATCCTCTACCAATTGAACCTTATAAGGGGCGTAAAGAGGGGTAATCAGTTTATTTCCCGAAAAATCTCCGCCAGCGCAGTTTGCTTCCCCGTCCCAGGTGATTAGCTTGCCCTCGCCATCTGTTTTTTCCGGAGCGGTCAGATCTCTTTCATAAATCACATTGCCGGGATAATGATCGCTGGTTATCTGCAGTTTAACCCGCTGATTTTGCAACCGAGCAATATCATATTTGATCTGAAGGTTTTCGGCGTTGACACCACGCACGGGCGCAAAATGAAGATCCCATTTCGTAATTTCCAGAATGGGATAGGTGTCCCGAATATCTTTCCAGTCCCACCCGCGCAACCTGAGCATACAAAAACCACAAAAGTTATTTGAGTCACTGTCGTAATTCATGATGCAGGTATCACCTTCGACGTGCTGCCCGCGTTCCTGGGGCGGCCCCGGCGGTTTGTCTTTGACGTGGCGCGCATGCGGAATGAAAAGTGCGTGCGCCATTTCATGGGCCGCCACCGAAGCTTCCGTTTTATAGTTGATCGGCCGCCCCTTTTTGTCGTTGATCAAAAAGTTAGCCGTAACCGTCGCGAGATAGGTGATGGCGCGATGGCGAAGGCTTTTTTCGGGAAAAAAAGCACCTGATACTTTTGGCTTAAAAACACTATCCCGCCCGGGAAAGTTAAATAATACAGCCCCCTTAAAATCTTGATGGACGGCTTCTACATAATCTGTTAAGGTTTCCTGCATGAGGGTCGTGACTATGGTTTTATAAGCTGATTTGCGTCCAAAATCTTCCGGATCGGTGTCGGGATAGTCATCATAAATGCGTTGTTTGTATCTGGTTTCCCATTTTGTCAGAAGGGCTTGTTTTTCCAAAAGAGCCTCATTTGGAAAAAGTCCTTCGATGAAAGTTTGAACCAGATTTCGCCGGGTCCGATCAGTAGCATCATTGAAAATCCCGCGCACTTCGATCTCGAAGGTCGAATTCTGGGGAAAAGCGCTTAATTTGTCATTCAAAAACTTTGATATCTCAGTTTCTTGCTGAGTAATCAAGGTCTTTACCAGAGGTCTAAAGGTGACGTTCATTTCTCCGCTGGTAGTCCAAATGACCACAGTCCTTTCGCGGTCATGAGCAATTGGCGGTTTTATCGTCTTTTTCCAACAGCTATGAAAAACTGCCTTAATAGTGGCTTTTTTGTCAGAGATACTTCCGGTAATCTCCTCATCTTTTAGAAAATTCCGGTCATTAGTTGACAATACGTAAAGGAAATTTTCATTTTCAAAAACCATGCCTTCCGCGCCGCTTGCGCTCCTGACTATTTCAAGTCTAAACTCTTTAGAGCCAGGGAGATCTAATCGGAAGATTTTTCTGTTTTCAAATTCGTTTCTAATCGTTTGCTTAAATTCATCCAGGGTTCGAATAGTGACAGCCGGGGAACCATTCGCTTGCGGCAAGAGGGCATAATGTAAATGCAAACCCAGAAATGCAGATTCCTTGGTTTTTTCGTATTTCTCGATAGCATCTTTCACCGTTTGTTGGTATCGGCCTTCGTTCAACGGGGCATTTTGGACCTTGAGAATCATTCCCAACTCTTGTTTATAACTGGTTTTGACAGTATCCAGATTGATGGCCGCCGCATTTGCCCGATCAATATAAAGTAGATTAGCCTGGCGGAAAACCTCAAACATTCCCGTTGCCGCCTGTGCATCTCCGGCATTTTGGCGGATGTCAGTCCCTTTAGTCGCCGCCAGCAGAAGGTCTTTGTGGTAGACAACGCATGCCGTAAGTTTATATTTGTCTCCGGCCATTCGCGAGGGTTGAAAAAGAGCCCCTGTTTTTCCTTTCAACGCTCCTTTTCGCCAGCAGTGACTGATCGCCGCCCACTTCCGATTTAGACAGGGAAGCACGCTGAAAGGGAATACGCCATCTCTGAGTTCTTCACCATCATCAATCGTGTATCCCGTCTGATTGGGGAAAATCGACTTTGGAGACTTACTGCGTTTTCCGCCTAAATCTACCGGGCAATTGTCAGATTCGTGCGGGTCAGTAGGATCGTTGTGAGTTTCAAAGACTGACTTCAGAAAATCCTTTGTCCGTTCGGTAGATGTCCCGGCCGTCCATGGCTGCCACTTCGGCATCTGGCTTACCTGATCTTCCCAATCCCAGAGAACCTGGACCTTACCCAGAGCCCGGGGCTCCGAAACTAACTCGTTGTTAGAATTCTTGACCTTGATTTCAGCCAGAATCGGGATTCGGGTACCTTTTCCCCAATGCTCGGTCGTCTTCACATAATCGGTATGATATTCTTCTTGCCCCACTTTGAAGATATTCGAGTCAATTACAATTTCATGATTTTCAGTGTCAGCAATTTTGTATTGGGTGGCTGAATTTTTATCCCTCAAGGCATTAAAAATAGTCTTCTCTTCGGCAACAATTTCCTGTAATCTTTGCTGAGTCATACCGTCATCATTACGCCCGGTCGGGATCATTTTATCTTCACCCCAAAAGAGTTCGAGTTTGACATTTATATCAAAATACATCCAGACGGAGTTTGGCCAATTTTTTGTGGTATTCGCTTTTGGTACCACCGATAATTTGAGTTGATAGGGTGAAAATTCGGCAGTGACACATCCATCGGGAAATAATGTATCAAATTTAGTATTGTCATCCAGTGTGACACTTCTCAGCCCCGGGTTGTTTTGCTTGTCCGGGTATTCATCTATGAATTTTAAGTCTCCTTTGAACTTGGTCCTTGCATCTTCAGGACAGTTGTCCCAATGAAAGGTCTTTGTCCAGATCTTTTCGCGTTTTCCGTTGATGTGGCAAAAAAGTTCAAGTTTGCTTTCGCTGATCAATTCCGGGTTTAAATGTTTCCAACGAATCCAAATTTCTTCCTGCAATGGAGCAAAGCAAAAACGGGAGGCATCGGTCGAAGCAATAACAGGGTGTGATGGATCATCCGTAGATTTACGACAACCGGACTCTGGCGACCTTTTTCCATTTTCCGGATTGTAAATCCAAATATCTATGGGTCCGCAACTTTGAGTGCTGATGGCATTTTTAATGGTTCCGCTATTGAACGACTTCGTGACCGCAACAGACGGTTTTTTCAGTTTGGGCGGAATTGGCGGAGTGCCGCTAAAGTCACTATAATTTATTTCTAAGGGATATGATTTCATTATCTGCTAACTCCTAAATCTCAACTGCCATCATGCAAATTGCGTAATTTGTCAAGTGTTGCCTGATCCGGCTCACCGGTCGTTTCTAACTTTTGAAGAGCCTGAAATGCCCGCAGCGAATCTTTGGTCTCATCGGTCAGATTGCTGTCAATCACTCCGCTGTATAAACCAAGATTGCGTAATCTTTGTTTGACCCCTGAAATCTCGCCGACCGGATTGAGATGCCCCATTGTCAAACGGTATTCAACCATCTCTTCTCCTTCACCCACAACGAGAAGTCCCTCACGAGCATCAGGTGAAATTGAACAAATCACCATTCCGGTTGAGGTTGTTCTTTCTCCGGGATTTGAAACGATTTTTCCATCTATACTTAGAGTATAAGGAATATTCGCCCGCGGTTGATTATCATCCATGATCTGAATGCGAAATTTTGCAGGGACTCCCTTATATTTGTATTTATGAACCTGATTGGTCGATTCGTTTAATTCTTTAACCCGTTTGTCGGGCACATGGACGACATCTCCGGGCATCAGGATATTCGGGTCTTTTCGTTTCGCTTTCAGAGTAGCATTGCTCGGATGATCCCAGATCGTTTCGGGAAAAAACCCGTGTTCAAATGCAATGCTGGATATGCAATCGCCTTGTTGTACCGTGTAATTTATCGCCATAAATGCTACTCCCAGGCATCCTGATCCAAATCGGGAAAGGTAACTTTGCAGGTTCCGGGTTCAATTTGATATACGCCGGCTTGCCCGTGTTCGTTGAGCCGACCTTCTTTCGGCTGGCCGCCGGGCGGAGTGATGCGATATTTTACGCCGGGCATCGGTTTTCCTTCCTCATCAACCAAAATTATTTCGATCCAGGCTTTCTTTTCCTTCGGTTTTTCTTCAGTTTTGCTGATGACCGGCGGCGGCGCGGCAAATTGGGTCATCTGAAACGCCGTTTCGACCTCAACCGGAGCGGACTTAGCAGGTGCCTGGGCGGTTTTATTCAACGGGCAGCTTGTCTTCGAGGCCGGCTGCTGTTTTGGGAAAGATCCCCCGGTTTGTTTAATTTTTTCAGCTAAAGTTTCTGGCATTTGATTCTACTTCACACTTTGCTACATTTTGACGGTTTTCAAAAAATCGATATCTGCCGGTTCGTTCGAATCGGCGTTCGATGCTTCATTTTCCGGCATTTGATCGGGATTGGCTACTTCTTCCAATTTCCAGGCGGCCGGATCATATTCTGCCCGCATGGTTTCGACCGATTTGTCTGTCAACATCGTCAATAATAGGTCAACCCGCTCATTTGGTTCCGCGCTCGTGTCATTGAAAACTACCTGAGAGATTCGATTGGTATAAAAATTGGGAGCTATTTCAAACATCAGCACGGTAAAGGCGGCGATCGAAGATTCAAAAGTCATTTCAAGACTGCGGGCCCGGGCAATTCCGGTACGAACCAGATCAGACAGAGTTTCTTTCGGCAGCGTATCCACCGTCAATTGTTCGCCGCCCGGAAGCGTCACCGATGCTCCCGGATATTTTTCGAGTAAATGCGCGGAGATCCGTTGCACAAATCTCGCTTGCGTTTCCAGCTCAATTGCCGACATTTGTTCAGCCCGAATTGATAATCTCATTTTAGTAGTTAATGTAGCTCAGCAAATTATTCCGATATTAATTTTCAATCTCAATTTTTAATTCGACTTCCTTCAATTTCTGGTTAGCCAGACTAAATCTGGTCAGTTGGGACTTATCCGGCAGTTCGGTAAAATAATGCCTGACCTGTCCAAAGATCGTTTCAAGTTCGTCTTGTTTACAGGTTTTCAGAAATGCCGGTAAAACCCGCGGGTCGTAATAGCGAAAAAGCATCGGGTTGCCCTGATCGTCATAAACCGTCAGCAGCAAGCGAAAATGTTTGCGCATCCCGGTCAGCGAAACCGGACTCTGCACAAAGATTCCCCAATGCTTCCCCCAAGATTCGGTTAACAGCCAATCGGTAAATGGCGTCCCCGGAGACAGGTGAACCAGATACGGAGCGACGTAAACCAGGTCGGGCGAAAGCTCGCCCTGATACAGACAGACATTTGACGGACTCATTTCGTAGAGTTTATTCGGCAGATCCGGGACTGACGCACCATCCAAAATTGCGTAAGTATGGTTATCTTTGCGAAATAAATATTTTTCCAGTTGGTGCTTCATTAATATTCAAAAAAATTTAAGTAACAAATCCCTGTAGTTTAAGCTTCGCCTAATTGGCGTTTATGATCTTTGACAAATCTCGCAAAAAGTTGACCCGACCTCCGCCGCATTGACCATGACGGTGGCGGCCGGACTCAAAAATTGCGGTTTTGGCGGTGGCCGTTTTGACGTCAGACTCACGCTCGCACCGGGCTGGGCAGTATCGGCTTCCTTGGGCTCCGTTGGCGCAGTCGGACTGCTGCCGGAACCGGAGCCGGCCGCCCCGCCGCTGTTCAAGAAGACCATCGTTCCTTTGATAAATATCCCGCCCGAATTGATATTGATGAAATTTCCGCCAACTTTGAGTGTTAAGGACGTCCCGGTTTCGAGGGTTAAGGTTGTGCCTGATTTGAGGTGGATTTCGGTTCCGGCCTCAAGGGCAAATTTTGATCCGGCCTTTTCATCAATATCCGCGCCGGCGTGGATCGAAATCGAACCGTCAACTTTTTCGTTATGGTCGCCCATAATCTTCAAATGTTTGTCTTTTTTGACTCTTTCGAATTGTTCATTCTCAACTATCAGATGGCGGTCGTGCTTAATGGTTTCCATCGCGTCATTTTTGACCCGGATGTCCTGATTTTTTTCAGCGTGGATAAATATTTGTTCTGAACCCTTTTTATCTTCGAATCTGAATTCATTGAATCCACCGCCGCCTTTTGACGAGTTTGATTTGATGGTTGATTTGGTCTTTTCGTCCGGCAGGGTATAGGGCGGCATCGTTTGCGGATTATTGACGCATCCGGTGATAATCGGCAGATCCGGATTGCCTTCCAGAAAATCAACGATCACTTCCATCCCGATGCGCGGAATAAAGACCGTTCCCCATTTATTGCCGGCCCAGATTTGGGCTACTCTGATCCAGCACGAGCTTCCCGAATCAACCTGACCTTCCCGATCCCAGTGAAATTGAACTTTCACCCGACCGTATTTATCGGTAAATATCTCTTCGCCGGCGGGACCGACGACATAAGCGGTCTGACTGCCCTGAACGACCGGCTTCGGAGTTGCGCGCGGGGGACGAAAAACCGGTGCGCCGGAACCGAATGCAATACAGGTAAAAGTATTGATATACGGATTTCTACTTTCCGTATCCGACATATAAGCCGGCGTTTGCTCCGCTTCGTGCTCGATGGCAGTTATCAAATAGAGCCGATTTTCCGTACTTGTCGGATGATTAAATAATTCAAAACGATAACCCGAAGTCAGTGATGAACAGTTGCCAACCCCGTTCACCACCTGACACTGAGCATCGAGGGATTCCATCATCAGCTTAACCGAATTTTCCTTATCGCTGTCCACCAGAGCCAGTTCGCTGGTTTGTTCCCCCCCGGATCTGCTGATTCCATCGTATTTTCTGCCGTAACCGCCCGGATAATCATAAATTTCCATTTTCTGATTATCCCCGGTCGTGAAAACACTCGTTTTTTGAAAATCGAGCTTCTTGGTCGGGAATTGAAAATTATGATCCCAAAAGGTCACTTTTCCGGAGTGGAGCTGATAATCCGTTTGCCAATTATTAATTAACGAGACGGACTCATCCACATCGCCGGAGGTGTCCGCATAATATGGAATTCTGTGTTTCGAGGGCAGATCAATATGAGAAGCCGAGGTATTGACAACGACCATTTTGTGTTTGCCGCCGGAATGTTCAAAATAATAATAGATACCTTCTTCTTCCATTAGACGCGAGGCAAAATCAAAATCCGATTCACGATATTGAACACAATAATTTCGTTTGTTGGTCACGCCCTGGATCTGCCACGAAACTTCAAATCCTGCAAAAACCTCTTTTAGAATGTCCGGGACGGAAATGTTTTGAAAAATGCGGCTTTGGAATTTTTGCGTCAAAATCCAAACATAAGGAACGATCGTCGCCCGATAATAAGAAAAATGTACACTGCGGCTCCCCTGTGAAAAACGGCTCACGATCCCGGAAAACTCGCGGGTGGTGCCATCCGTCTGTTTTATTCTGATCGTCACTCCTTTGCCCACAATCGAGGCTGGAGCGATGGGAGTCGGGTTTGTTCGCCCTTCTTCCTCTTCGTGAAGCAACTCAACTTCAAAACTAAAGAGCTTCGAGATGCCCTCCGAAACCGTCATCTTTTGCAGCAAGAGAAAATCTTTACCCAAGGGAGTGAAGATGGCCAGCATTCGATTGTCTTGTGTTATTGCCATAACTTAGTTTTTTTATCTGACAGAGGGAGTTTTCCTAAAATGCAACCTACTCAAATCCGCCGGACTTTTGCTGCAAATGATGAATTTGAAGTCACAAAATCCAGTCAAAAGAATATTCTTTATGAATTAAACGCTTGAAATACAACTATTAAGGGAGAATTTTGCTTTCATTTTGACAGCTATCTTATCGCTGAATATCCATAAATGTCAATTAATTGTTACTTTAAGTTTTTTGCCCTGATACTTGAGATTAACGCGATAAACTTGTCAGTATCGAATTGTTTAATTATCATCAGATTACCAAAACACAATGAGCACCACAGAAACCAAACGAGTCTTTTTAATTGATACGATGTCGCATATTTTTCGGGCGTTTTTTGCGCCGATGGGAATGCGTCAGGAACCTTTACGAAATTCAAAGGGTCAGGTCACCCAGGCCGTTTTCGTCTTTACGAATATGCTTCGCAAACTTTTGAATGACGAAAAACCGGATTACATCGCGGCTGTTTTCGATTCACCCGAAAAAACGTTTCGTCACGACAGTTTTGCTGATTACAAAGCCAACCGGGCTGAAATGCCCGAAGATCTGGCCAGTCAATTGCCGTATATCGTTCGCGTGTGTGAGGCTTTTAATCTTCCGATTCTGCGGATGCCGGGCTTTGAAGCCGACGATATTATCGGAACTCTGGCCTATCAATGCGCCGAGCAAAATCTCCAAGCGGTAATCGTTTCTAACGACAAAGATTTGTGTCAGTTGGTGCGCGACCCCCTGATTGTCTGTATGCGGCAAAATTCTCAGAATATTAAACGCAAGGTTCCCGTTCCGCCGATCGAATTTTGCGACGAGGCCTGGGTTAAAAACAAATTCGGCGTGCCGCCTAACCAGATTATTGACTTGCTTGGACTAATGGGAGATGCCATTGACAATATTCCGGGTGCGCCCGGGATTGGCGAAAAAGGCGCTTTGAAAATCATTTTGGAATACGGTTCGATTGAAAATGCGATTGCCAATGCCGACCAGATTACGCATAAAACGTATCGCGAATCTCTGCAGAACAATCAGCCGATCATTCGGCAATCACTGGAACTGGCGACCATTCATACGACGATGGATATTGAGCTTGATCTGGATTCGTTAAAACATCGCGAACCGAATCGGGTGGCTGCGTATCAGCTTTTCCGCGAGCTCGAATTCAACACTTTGACGCGTGAATTTGCCGATGCCTCATTGCCGTTATTTGCCGAACTGCCCGAGGTTGAACACGTTACGAAAAATTATACGATCATCAAGACCCGCGAAGCTCTGGACAGACTGATTCGCCGGCTTTGGGAAAGCGAACATTGGTCGTTTGCGGTTGATGATGATGAAAATTTGGGCAGTTTTGACAAACAAAAACCGGCCGGGGTTGCCATCGCTAAGGGTGCGGGCTCAGCTTTTTATATTGATCTGGCCGATGAAAATCTAATTGCTCCGCTCAAGGACATCATCGAAAACGGCTTTTTGAACAAATGCACCTTTGATTTGAAACGAAACCTGGCGACCCTCAAAAAGATCGGAATTTCGCCTGAAGCGGTCGAAGATGATGTGATGCTCGCCGCCTACCTGCTCGATCCGAGCCGGTCAGATTATGACATTGCCGTGCTGGCTCAGCAGCAACTTGATTCGGATGCAAACTACGAAATCCCCGAAGGCTTTACCGCTCCTCAATGGCGAACTCTCGAACGGGCTGATTTTACTTTCCAACTCGCGCCGATTTTGCATAAACGCATCGAAGCCTTTGGTTTGGACAAGATTTACCGGGAAATTGAACTGCCTCTGGTTCCGCTTCTATATGAGATGGAAATGAACGGAATGAAGGTTGACGCTCAGGTTCTGCACGCCCTTTCGGCGGATTTCGGAGCCGAATTGGCCAAACTTTCCGCCCGTATTTACGCGCTCGCCGGACGCGAATTCAAGATAAATTCGCCCAAACAGGTCGGCGAAATTCTGACCGAATTAAATATTGAAACGGATAAAAAAACGGCCAAAGGGCAGATTTCGACCAGCAAAGAGGTTTTGAGCGAACTGGCCGAAACTTACGAATTACCAAAATTGATCTTAGAATTTCGCGAGCTTGATAAACTTAAATCAACTTACACCGACACTTTGCCCGAAAGAATTGCGTCCGACGGCCGGGTTCACGGCAAACTGAATCAAACCGTAGCCGCGACGGGACGTTTATCGTCAACCGAACCGAATTTGCAGAACATTCCGATCCGCACCGAACTCGGTCAAAAAATTCGCTCGGCGTTTGTTTCCGATGAAGGGAACTTTCTCGTCTCGGTTGATTATTCACAACTCGAATTACGGATTTTGGCGCACGTCACCAAAGATGAGGTTCTGGTTGACGCCTTTCAAAAAGGTGAAGACATTCACGCCCGCACGGCCAAACTGGTTTTTAATGATGAATCTCAACGCCGTTTGGCCAAGATCGTTAATTTCGGCGTTGCTTATGCGGTCGAGGCTTACGGTTTGTCGCAACGCATCGGACTGAGCGTTTCGGAATCGAAAAAGATCATTCAGGATTATTACGAAACCTATAAAGGCGTCAAGAAATATATGGAGGAAACACCGCAATTTGCCCGTGAACACGGCTATGTCGCGTCAATTTTCGGCCGCCGGCGCCCGCTGCCTTCGATTCAGGACAAGAATTTTAACGTCCGTTCGCGGGCGGAACGTGAAGCCATTAACCTACCAATCCAGGGTACAGCAAGTGATATTGTCAAGATTGCGATGCTCAAAGTTGACAAGGCTTTAACCAAAGAAGGTTTTGAGGCAAAACTGATCATGCAGATCCACGATGAATTATTGTTTGAAGTACCGAAAGCCGAACTTGAAAAGGTTTGTGAAATCGTCAAAAAAGAGATGGAAAATGCGGTTAAATTGGATGTTCCGTTGATCGCCGAAGTTGGTGTCGGGAAAGATTGGATGAATGCTAAGTAGGGAATAGGGAGTAGGGAATAGGGAGTAGGAAATAGGGAATAGGGAATAGGGAATAGGGAATAGGGACATGGAATAGGAAAAATTCTACTTTGATATTCCCCAATCCAAAATCCCCAATCTAAAATCCAAAATCCCCAATCATTACCTGATTCCGTTGCCGTCCAGTGCCGTGTAAATATCTGGTGCATAAAGACCTAGCCATTTATCGGCTTTTGGGGTCAGGAAAAGTTCGGAATAAATCTTACCATTAAATTTTTCGAGGTTGCGGCCTTCGTCTTTGGCCAGCCAGACGAGCAGTGTCGGGCGGAGCAGAAACTCGTTACGGGCGGTGTCAATCGAAATATATTCTTCGAGTTTGGTGATCAAACTGGTGAATTCTTCTTCCGTAGAAATATTACCGGTAGTTTGGCGGCGAATAAAAGAAATTGAATTTTCGTCTAATTTCGCTTCCTTCCCGCCGAGTTTGGCAATTTGTTTCCATGTTTCGAGCCTGATCTGGTCTTCGCCGTAACGGGTTGCGTCGGCCGTCATATCTTTGAGCATCGGCATTTCGACCACCATTTTAGTGACCGCCATGGTCATTGCTGAGATGGCAGGCGGCATTGCTTCAAAATTTCTGGCAGCTTTGCGAGTGGTGTCAAACCGCAGATCTAGCTTTTGCCCGAGCCGGTTCAGTTGTTCGGTCAAACTGCGATGCTTATTGGCGCGAAAACGGTTCAGCGGCACGGTTTGAACCTCGGTATCTTTGATCAGCCGGGCATCACTATTTATCAGATTTATTCCGGTGTAGAGAAATTCATAAAAAACTGCCGGACTATTCAACCCTGAAAGCGCGTCAATCACCGTTCCGTCTTGATCTAAAACGTAGTGAATGCTGTTTCCGGTAATGGTGCGCTCGATTTTTCGGCCATCGCCAAAATCAATCGTAATCTTGGGGGCGGGGCGTTCAGATTGCCAATGTAAAATAAAATTAGCCTGTAAGTAGGCGGAGATTTGGGCGTTTGGATACAGGATGGCTCGGAAAAAACGGCTGTTGGCGCAGCTCAGTTCCTCATTCAAATTTCCCAATAGACGCAAACTCAGAATCGGTTTGTGTGCCTTCCCGGCTTCGGCCTTTGCCGCTTCTAAATCTTTATACCAAAAGAGTTTAGAAGCATAAACATCTTTTTGCATGGCGACCTTGTCAAGTGCTTGAGCGATTCTTTGCCACTTTTGGGTAATTTCGCCGGTTTTTTTGAAATTCTCGATCTCAAGCGCGTAAGTTTCAAACAAAGTTTGCAAACCTCGGGCGCCAAGTCCGCGTAATTCAACAATTGCCGTTCCCGACACTTTGGGATTATCCGAAATCGCTTGAATGGCTAATTCTTTAGCTTTAATTGTTGGATTGGCAAAGGTTACAATTGAGATAGAGAGCATGGCGACGATTAAAATGATTGTTTTGACCGGCATAAAAAACTCCTTGCGGGATAACTTTGACAGTTTTAGAACGCAGGTCAAAAAAACTTCTTGCAGAATTAGTCGAATTTATATTGCTTGAAAAGATTACAAATGGCGCAAAGGCCAAAAAATGTGTAAAATTCACAATCGGAAATGAAATATCACGACCGCTTACAACTTTTTTCAACCTCTCTCGGTTTTCTGCTATTTCTGTTTTTTACAGCAAATATTTTTGCCCAGGAGATTGATGTCCGTCTTGAATTACTTTCAAATTCACGCTTACAGGTGAAAGTAGAGTTAAATCGTAACCCTCAATTAGTCGGCCGGGACATTTCGTTTTTACAAAATATCGCGGATGTTTCTGCTTTAGGCGGACGGATTGAAAATTTTGCGGCTTTTGATGAAAACGGAAAATCGGTGGAAGTCGTCAAACTGGTTGACGGTGAGTTCCGGACGAGCAGACCTGCTCGTGTCTGGCAGTATTCGGTCAACCCGGAAGTCCCTGCCAAATTAACCGATACGGCCCATAGTTCTTGGGTTTCAAATGATTTAGGGCTTTTCATGACCGGCGATTTGGTGCCCCATTTGAAATTAGGGAGAGAGCCTGTTTCAGCCCGAGTCGCCCTGGTGCTTCCTCCCGAGTGGAGTGTCATAACCGGCGAGACAGTGACCGGCCAAATGACATTTGAGGTCAAAAACATTGAGAACGCAATTTTTTTGGTAGGAAAAAATATCCGCGAAAAAACGATTCAACTTGATAAAACCACACTCGGTTTTGCTTTTTCGGGTGATTGGCAGTTTTCTGACGGGGAAGCCTTAGAAATGGCAACCTCAATTTTGGCCGAATACAAAAGCATTTTCAAAGAGATTCCGCATCAAAAAATAAACATCAATTTGCTGCCGTTTCCGGGGGACAATTCTCAGCCGGAACGCTGGCGGGCTGAAACTCGCGGCTCAACCGTGACGATCATCTCTGGCGCCTTGCCATTTAAAAGTCAGGCGGTTCAACGGCTTCACGAACAATTGCGCCACGAAATTTTTCATTTATGGATGCCGAATTCGTTAGCTCTGACGGGTAATTACGATTGGTTTTACGAGGGCTTTACTATTTATCAGGCTTTGCGGACCGGGGTCGAGCTGAAACAGATCCGGTTTGAAGATTTCTTAAATACTCTCGGACGAGCTTTTGAAATGTCGAACATTTTGTCTGAAAGCCAGCAGATCACGTTGCTCGAAGCCGCTGACCGGCGTTGGTTGGGAACCGGCAATTTGGTTTATGCCAAAGGCTTAGTGGTGGCGTTTCTGTGCGAAGTGTGGCTTTTGCAGGAGAGCAAAGGAAGACGGGATTTGAAAACTGTTTTTCAGCAAATTTATCAAAAGTTAAAAAACCCGAATCAAATTCAAGACGGCAATTCGGCCATTACCCGCATCTTAAAAACTTTTCCCGAACTGAATTTGATTGTGCAGAACTATATCGAAGGGAGTTCAAAAATTGATTGGCACAATGAACTCCGTGAGGTTGGGCTCGAATCCGAAAGGGACGGTTTTAAGACCCGGCTCAAAGTCACTGCCAAACCCGGTGGACGGCAGAAGGCTTTATTGGACAAATTAGGTTATAATCATTGGCGCAAACTTTTACAGAAAACGAAATGAAGGCAAATAGATTTGTAATTTTTATCTTGATTGGAACTTTCGCAATGACCATGGGTGGTTGCGGATTGATTAGTGGGACGATTGATAATATCTCAAATGTTGTCGGGCTGACCGGGACCGGGACGGTTATCGCCAAACGATCGCAGATTCGCAGCTCATACGCAGTAGTCGCGGCGGATCTCTTAGAAGTTAAACGCGGCGATAAACTTGATGTTTTAGAGTCCGAAGAGTTTGAGAAGGTCAAATGGTACCGGGTTCGGGCTCACGATGACGACCAAACCGAGGGGTGGATTGAATCTCAAAACGTGATTACCGACGCCCTCCTGACTAAATCAAGAGAACTGGCCGAAAAAGACAAAACCATGCAAGCACAGGCGACCGGGCAACTTCGGGCGGCTTCAAATTTACGGCTGGATTCTGAACAAAAAGACGAAAATGTTTTATTCAAACTGGATAACGGTTCCACTTTTGACATTATTGAGTGGAGATATGTGCCCAGAGTTCAGGATGCGGCTGAAATCGCCAAAAAGAAAAATGAAG
>JANOEF010000761.1:0-8909 GCA_031413075.1 Acidobacteriota bacterium
TTTCAGACAGCACCCAGGCTTCGCCGGAAATGGTCAGCGGCGCGGATTATCTTCCGGTGAGCGCCGAACTGGATGATCTCGGCCAGGGACGGACCTACTACTATCGGGTCCGCGCCCAAGCATATTCCCGATTCTGCCGAAGCACCGTCCGAAACGCCTGAGCCGAAAAATGATGCGGTTGAGCAGTGGAAAATCTCACGGGCAAAAGTTTTCGCCGGCAATCCCAAATTAGAAAAAGAAAAGCGTTATCCCGATAATTATTTTTATTACACAAATTGTCTGGATGATGCGTTCAGAACCGCCGCCAACACTTTAGACGTCAGAATTAAGAATGGTGGCGTCAATGACAATATCAAAGAATGGCTCACCGGACAGGATGCAGTTTTTGTGAATTGCGGAGAGGGCGGAAAAATCCCCGCCCAGGTTGCCGATAATGCTCCCGATTGGCTCAAAAAAGATCGGGCTTATCAAATAGCCGCCGCTCTGCTCTATTCAGGTAAAGACTCGGAAGCGCGGGCCGAATTTCAAAAAATCGCTAACGATAATAGTTCAAACTGGAACAAAACTGCAAAATTTGTAGTTGCCCGCACCTATATTCGCCAGGCAAGCTTAATTGACGATTATGAGCCCGATTATACTCCTGAATCCCAGGCAAAATGGGCAAATTCGAGCACCAATGTCACCAGAGAAGTTGCAAAATCGGTTGACCAAAAGAAGGATGAAAAAATCGAACTCTATCAAAAAGCCGAAGCGAAATTAAAAGAAATACTTGCAGACAGTTCGATGAAAGAATTTCACGGTTCGGCAAACAGACTTTTGGGCTTAGTCGGATTCCGCGCCAAACCGCGTGAACAACGCCGAAAACTAGCTGAAACGCTGGTCGAAAAAAGTGAAAACCCGAATCTTTATAACGATTTAGTTGATTACATTTGGCTGCTCGACAAAGTTGATGTCGAAGCCAGCGAAGCCGGCGTGCTACGGGAAACGAAAGAAGCCGAAGCCGCCGGAAAAGAGCCAAGTTACGATTACGACTTGAAACGTCAGGACATTTCAAATGTTGAACTTGGAGCAGATCTGACCGATTGGCTCTTCACTTATCAAACCGCAGACGGTTTTCCTCATTCCTACAACAAGTGGAAGCAAACCAAGAGTTTAGCGTGGCTGGTTGCCGCACTTTCAAATGCTCAAAAAGATTCGCCGAACCTTACCGAAATTATCAACGAAGCCGATAAAATCAAATCCGCTTCACCTGCGTATGCAACTGCGCGACATCATCAAATCCGTTTGTTGATTGACAGCGGAAAACGCGCCGAAGCCAAGCAAAAATTGGATGAAGTTGTGCCGAATTTGAAAAATTACGCACGTTCAACTCAAAACGATTTCACCTCGCAACGGATGCAATTGGCTGAAAATCTGGATGAATTTCTAAAATTTGCTGAGCGCCGGGCCGCAACTTTTGTCTGGAGCGATGATACCAACGAAGAAGGCGACGATTTAACCAATGATAGCGATTTGAAAATTTGGAAAGACCGCCCCATGTTCGATTACGATTCGACTCAAATCTTTAATCAAAGAATGCCGCTTTCGGCTTTGCGCCAGGCCGCGCTAAATCCAACTTTACCTAATCATTTGAAAAAGTTTTTGGTAATTGCGGTCTGGACACGCGCCTTTATGCTGGGAAATACCAAGATTCAAACTGAATTTACCCCATTAATGACAAAATTTGCTCCTGAATACAAGGTTTCAACTGCAACCTCGGAAGCCAATTCCCTGTTAGCCGTCGGGCGCAATCCTTCGATCCAGATTTATGTTCCGACAGGTTACGGCCGCGGCGAATCCGGAACCAGAACGATTGACAGTATTCGTGGAAATTGGTGGTGTATTGAAAACAGATCATCCGCCGATTATCCGAATTTTCTGACTGCCGCCCAACGAACCGAATCTGAGTCGGAGCAAAATAAAATAGTGACGATGGGTGAATCAGCTACATTTTTGGCTCGTCGAGCAGTCGAATTTGCCAATAAAAATATGACTCATCCCAATACGCCTGAAATATTGCATCTGGCCGTTCGTTCAACCCGCTACGGTTGCAAGGATTTAAATACCTTAAAGTTTTCTAAAGCCGCTTTTGATATTCTGCATAAGCGTTTTCCGCGCAGCGAATGGACCAAGAAAACACCTTTCTTCTTCGGTGAAAGAGAAGATTCGGAGGAATAACGGGTAAAGATTTAACCACAAAAGGGCGGAAGGCTAAGTTTTTTCATAATTTGATCCGGCAAACCGTGAAATTAACTTGAAAATTAATTTTTAATTCGCTAATGTATTCGTTTAGAAAAATAATTTCTAAAATCTGACGATTACATTTGCCAAAAACAAAGCAATATTTCTTTGTCAGAATTGGAAATTATCTATCTAAAATTGCAAACAATGTATTTTTTTTGAAATTATTTGCAAAATTGATTTTTTTCGCGCTTTTGGGTTTGACTATGGATGTGGAGATATTTATATTGTCCAATGTTCCCAAACTTATAAAGTGGGAGACGTTTTAATAAAACGTAAAACACAAAACATATTATCTTTGAGAAGACAGGAGACAAATTTTAAATGAAAAAGACTTTAGTACTTTCAACCCTTTTGGCAGTTGCCGCTTTAGGCATTGCTTGTGGACCGGCAGAAACGCCTAAAACAAATTCCAATGCAGCACCGGCTAACACTGCTAAACCAGCAACTAATGATGCTAAACCAGCAGCTAATGATGCTAAACCAGCTAACGCTAAATAATTAGCTTTTAGCTAAGAATTATCAAAGCACGTTGTTTTCGAACAGCGTGCTTTTTTATTTTAATTGGGCAATCAATTCTTGTACGTTGGTGACCGGCTTTTGGCAAACGAAATTCTCGCAAACATAAGCAGTAGTTTGACCGTCAATCATTTTTCTTTGATGCAATAGCGGGATCAACTCTGAATGTTCTGCCGTTGCGGCCAGCACCACCAATTTATTCGGTAGATAATCTTTCCAGATTTCTCTTTTCATTTCGATCGAATCGCCTAAAATCACGATTTCTTTGGTCGGGTTGAGATAAAATTCGAGAGTTGATAGAACTCGCCCAAAAGCATTGGGGTAACGGCTCATCTGCGGGGCAACCAGACGCAAAACCGCGACCGCATATCGCTCGTATTTTTCATCACCCGTTAATTTTGCCAGTTTCAACAATAAATTGGCCGCCACGGAATTTCCCGACGGCGTGGCATTGTCATAAAAATCTTTGGAGCGCACCACTAACTCTTCGTGATTGTTTCCGGTAAAGAAAAAACCGCTGCGGTCAGCATCCCAAAATTCGGTCATCAAAAGATCTGCGAGACGTGCTGCCTCTTGTAAATATTTGATTTCGCCCGAAACCTGAAAAAGTTCGATCAAGGCATCAGCAAAATTAGCATAATCTTCCAGATAGGCATTTAACTTGGCGGTTCCGTCCTTCCAACTTCGGAGCAGATAGCCGTCCCGCTGCATATTTTCGAGAATAAAGTCCGCATTTTTTTTCGCCACCTGTAAATAATCTTCGTTTTGTAAAATCGCGGACGCTTCGGCAAAAGCAGCCAGGATTAATCCGTTCCAGGCGGTCAAAACTTTTTCATCACGAAACGGTTTGATCCGGGTTTCGCGCAGATTAAAAAGTTTTTCGCGCCCCGTTTCGAGAATTTTTTGCAATTCTTCAATGGAAATATTAAAAACTTCCGATGTTTCGGCTAATGAATGTTTAACATTCAAAATATTCTTTTCTTCAAAGTTTCCGGCTTTTGTGACATCGTAATAAAAATTAAAGATCGGGGCGGATTCGTTTCCCAAAATCTCTTCGATTTCTGCGGGAGTCCAAACAAAAAACTTACCTTCCACTCCTTCGCTATCAGCATCCTGCGCCGAAAAAAATCCGCCTTGTTCGTGCAGCATTTCGCGTTCGAGATAGCCGAGCGTTTCAACGGCGATTCGCTGATAAAACTCATCCCTGGTAATTTGAAAAAGGTGCAGATAAATTTGAACCAGTTGTGCGTTATCGTAAAGCATTTTTTCAAAGTGCGGAACCAACCAATGGGCATCCACCGCATAACGATGAAAGCCTCCGCCGAGTTGGTCATAAATCCCGCCGCGAGCCATTTTTTGACAGGTTTTTTCGACGATTTCGAGTGCGCTTTCGTCCCCGGTTCGTTGGTAATAGCGCAAAATAAATTCTAATGACATCGCCGGCGGAAATTTTGGCGCGCCGCCAAATCCTCCATTTTTAGCATCAAAGGTGCGCGAAAAACTCAGGAAAGCCAGGTCTAATTGGTCAAGCGACAAACCATCAGAAGATATTTCGTTTTCTTCGACCCGTCTGATTTCGCTTAAAATATCGTTGGCGGAAAATTCGATCTCATCACGTTTCTGAATCCAGGCATCCGCCAGACTCGTCAAAAGCTGCTTAAAACTCGGCATTTGATAGCGCGGAGCCGGCGGAAAATAAGTCCCACCGAAAAATGGCAGCTTCTCCGGAGTCAGAAAAACATTGAGCGGCCACCCACCGCCGCCCGTCGTCATTTGAACAAAACTCATATAGATTTTGTCCACATCGGGGCGTTCTTCCATATCAACTTTGATATTGACAAAATTTTCGTTCATGATCTGAGCCGTTTCTTCGTCTTCAAAGGATTCATGTTCCATCACATGACACCAATGACAGGCTGAATAGCCGATGCTGACCAGTATCGGCTTGTCCTCTGCCTTTGCTTTTTGAAATGCCTCATCCCCCCAGGCATACCAATCCACCGGGTTGTGGGCGTGCTGGAGCAAGTAAGGACTCGTTTCGTAGATCAGACGATTTGTGTGTTTAGGTTCACTCATTTTATTAGTTTAGCTTTTGGCGAGATTTATTCAAAGTTTGCGTTTCATTGCCGGGATTCCATAATTTTAACGAAAGAAGCGGATCGAAGTTCTTCAACCGTCAAATTCGTGGCGGCCAAAACTTCTTTTTCGGTCAAGGCGCCGCAGCTCAGAGCCCGGACGCAAAAATTGAGTAACCCGTTGCCCGACGCAGCATCGTCAAATTGATTGCCGGACATCGTGGCTTTGGTGGCTTTATTGAGAAAACTTTTGAGCCGGTTGGCTTGTAAATCAAAACTTTCCAAAAAGAACGAATAGACCGCAGCATACCGAGCCACAAGTTGGGCCGGATGCAAATCCCAACTTTGATAAAAGCCGTTAATCAGCGAGTGAGTAATGTTGTTAAAATGTAGTCGCCAAGCCATATGAACAGATGATTTATTCTCTTTAAGCTGTTGAAGGGAAAGATTTCCCCCCTTGTGAATCGGAATTGGCATTTCGGTTGTGACTGAATCTGACAAGCGTATTCCGAGCGGTGAGAGTGCAATTTGCATGACATTTCGGGCAAAATCACAGGCGTCGTGTTTCAAATGCTGATGAACAGCTGTAATTCCAAAACTCGCCGTGTAATCATACGCTCCAAAATGGGCGGCAACGACCCGATTTTGAGCGGCATTGACCAGCTTTTGGGTGATAAAAATCGCTTCGGATGTTTCAATCATAATTTCAATTTTGATTGAATTGGTTGACAAATTATGCTGTCGTTCAAAGGCTGTGAGCAGTTCATCCAAAACTGTAACTTCTTCTGCCCGGGTAATTTTTGGCAAAGTCACCACAAAATTTGCGGGCACCAACCCGTCAGTTTTATCCAGCAAATTTGATAAAAATAAATCCAATGTCCGAACTGCCCGCCGGTAGGTTTCGGGTTGAAAAGGCTTGATCCGAAAACCGCAAAACGCCGTCACGGTTGACCGCCGATAGCTCTCCGCTAACTGTTCGGAGGCTAAAATTGCATGAGAATCTTCCTCTTCATTTGAGCGAATCCCGTAACCGTCTTCAAAATCAATCCGAAAATCCTCGATCGGTTCACGTTTTAGTTTTTCGATAGTCCGATTATAAATCGTCCAGGCAAACCAGGCAGAAAAATTTTCGGCTTGAACTTTTTCGGGGTTTTCGACGAGTTGAAACTCCAGATCAGCAATCACCTCCTCATATCTTGGTAAAGTATCGCAACCTTTGAGCCAAAAAGCGTTGGCAAATTCGACAAAATTCGGAGTGTAAGTTTCAAGCGATTTCAAGGCTAAATTGCCAAACTTTTCGGACGTTTCAGCCGAAAATCTGTCCGCACCGCCATAAACCACGTGAATGGGATTGCGGATCGCGGTTTGCGGATGGCTGGTTTCTGCTTTTAATTTCGACTCGAAAAGCTTGTGAGCTAATTCAATCAAATTATTATTCATTATTGTATTGCAGGCGTCGCGGGCCGCGGCGGCGGCGGAAATGGAGTAAATTGCGCCGAGTAAATTTTCCACGCCCCTTTTTCTTTTCTGAGCGCATACAACACCAGTCCGACCGGAAAAGGCGGCTTACCCGGATTATTCTTTGTGCCGAACGAAAACCTTGAAATAATCATCGCATATTTTCCGTAATGGCGAACTTTAAACTCATCCAGAATATATTTTGGTGTTTTCGCTTTGGCTTTTTCGACATCCTCAATTTTATAAAACCCGATCGCCTTGGCGCGTTCATCAATTTCGCCTTTCGGTGAAATTTCGATATAGTCCGAAGCGTAAAATTTTTCGAGCGCGGCAGTGTCATAATTCTCCTGAGCTACGGCCGCTTGTTTGGCGATGCTAATTACCTCCTGCTCAGTTTTAGATTGCGAAAAAGCCGTCAGGGAAAATAATAAAAGAAAAATTGCGGTCATAATTATCTGTTTCATTTTAACTCCTAAAGTAAATATTTTAGATTAAAACGAATACGTAAAGCATTTGGTTTCAATCTTTGCGGGAAAAATTGAAGGCTAATAAAAAGAAACCTGACACCATAAAAGCAAAGCGTATCAGATTAAATAAAACGTGCAAATTTTCGGGTGCGGTATAAACCAAAGCCCCAATCGGCAGTTGAACAAACCACAAACTATATTTCAAAAGCTTTTCGGCAAAAGTTCGGCCCTCAAGTAAAAACGCGAGCAAAAACAGGCTTAAATAACTCGCACAAAATTTGACCATCGAAAGCGTCATCTGCATTGCAATTTCGCTCTGTTCAATCGGTAAATTATGGGTGGCATTGCGAAGCATCGTCAAAATATGCAGGTCTTCGTGAAAATCAAGAAATCCGCAAATCAGCATTGCCCCGAGTGCCACATCGGCCACGGCATTCGTGACCCGGTCATTGGTTTTCAAATACTGGGTTAAAAAAACAAAAAGCGTGATAAAAACGCAAATGAACACCAAATCAATGGTAAAGGTCAGCCGCAAAGCATTTTCGCCGGCAATAAGACCTTTGGCGAAGCTTTCCACCGTTTGCGTCACTTCGAACTGTTCCTGGGAAACACCGGTCAAAATGGCAATCAAAAACATTGAAAAGATGCAAAGTCCGGCGATGAGAGCTAAAAGGCTGATGATTTTTTTGGTGTTCATTTGGTCATATTGTCACTAAATTATTTGTTCAACAAAATCGGTTCGCCAAATCCCAGTTCGGTGAGACGCGGCAGTTGTGTTTTACAAACACGACACATTATACTTTTGGATTTGCGTATCAACCGTCAACAGAGTCAAATTGTTTACCAAAGCCTGACAAATTAAAAGACGGTCAAACGGGTCGCGGTGTAGTTGGGGTAATTGGATTAGTTCTTTAACTGCTTTTTCGTGTAAAGAAAGACTTTTAATCCGATGTCTCTTTCGTTCATTCGTGATGTAAATTTCAGGCGATTGCGGCAACGGAAGTTTGCCAAGTTTATATTTGACAATCACTTCCCACAATGACGCTACACTCAAAAAAACTTCATTTTTCGGATCACGAATCGCATCAAGAAAATGTGCTGGCAAACCTATATCTGCTGTGATATACCAAAGAAAAATGTGAGTATCGAGCAGTAACTTCATCAATTTTCAAAATCAGCTAAAACCTCTTCGGGCAAGGGGGAGTCGAAATCCTCTGGCACTAGAAAATCACCTTTTCTTAAACCGAAAGGACGCAATTTTTTGCTTTTAACGGAAGAATCTTGCTTTGAAGCTCCAATAGTTTCTTTAGCTAACTTCCGTTTTATTTCGCGCTCCACTTTTTCCCGAATTGCTTCTAGCACAAATTTGTTTTGATGATTTGTCAACGAACTCAACACACCAAAAACTTCGTCGGGTATGGTCACTTCTAAAATTTTCATACCCGAAATTATAGCACATTTTTTGATTTTATTTGTTCAACAAAATCGGTTCGCCAAATCCCAGTTCGGTGAGACGCGACAGTTGTGTTTTGGCATCGCCAACCACCAACCAATACATTTTATTGACGTCCAAATATTTGTTCGACAAATCTTTTATTTGACCCACGGTCATCGCTTTGACAACGGTTTCCCGCCCTTTGACATAGTCGTATTCCCAGCCGTATTTGCTGATATTATTGAGCATACCGAGTTTGGCACCGGCCGTTTCAAAGGCTCTGGCGTTGCTTTTGATCAGAAAACTCTTGGTTGTTGCAAGATCATTTTCCGAATAATTTTTGCCGAAATTTTGCAAAATTTCTTTGACTAATTGCGTAGATTCCAGCGTGACATTGGTTCTGACACCGCTCGAAATAGTGAAACTTCCCGCGCTTTTTGTTCCCGAAAAATTTGATCCGATTCCGTAAGTGTAGCCTTTGCCTTCCCGCAACTGCTGAGTCAATTGCGAGGCAAATCCGCCGCCGCCGAGGATGTAATTCATAATCTGGGCCGAATAAAAATCTTGATCCGTCGCAGCTAAAGCGGGGTAGCCGATTTGCAGAACGGATTGTTTGGCATCAGGAACATCATAAAAATAAACCTGTGATCTGGCCGGAGGTTTCGGCGTTTGATA
>JANOEF010000762.1:0-14141 GCA_031413075.1 Acidobacteriota bacterium
TATAAAATCAAGTTGAAAGGCAAAAAAAAGCCAAAACTGGTCAAAAAAGTAGAATGAAGAGGAACAATCAGAGCAGAAAAAGGCAAACATCAGCTTGAAAATCAAACAGGCTTTTTTCTGCTTTTATCTAAAGTCGAGTTAGGAGATTAGCCCGCAAATAATAAAACAAAAAGATTCGTCAAGATTCGCGATCATTCGCGGGCCAATTTACTTTAAATGATTACTTTGAGCATCAACAACCAAGAGGTTTCCGTTTCCAAGGGAAGCACCGTTGCAACCGCGATCTTTGTGAGCGAGACCGAAATTTTTCGCCGTTCAATCTTGGGTGAACCGCGTTTTCCTTTGTGCGGAATGGGTGTTTGTTTTGAGTGTCGGGTTACGATCAACGGGGTGAAATATCAGCGAAGTTGTCAACTTTTAGCCGAAGAGGGAATGGTAGTTAATTGTGAATTGTAAATGGTTAATTCTTAATGAAAGTCAAGTAAACCATTACTACTAAAGCATTTCAAAAAACCAGCCATTAACAATTGATATTTAACAATTAACAATTATGAATGATATTTTAATCATTGGCGGCGGTGCGGCCGGACTCGCGGCGGCAGTTTCAGCCTCAGACAAAAAAGTTCTGATAGTTGATGATAACCCAAAATTAGGCGGACAAATTTGGCGGGCTGAACTTGGGAAAATCAAGTCGTCCGAAGCGCAAAAGTTGATTGAAACAATTGAAAAAAATGAAGTCTCGATTTTGAATAATGCACAAGTTTTTGCCCAAAAAGACTCGCAAACATTACTTGCCGAAACGCCAAACGGAACGATTGAATTGAAGTTTGAAAAATTGATTTTGGCGACCGGAGCGCGAGAAAGATTTTTGCCTTTTCCGAATTGGACGCTGCCGAATGTGTTTGGTGCCGGCGGCCTGCAGGCACTGGTTAAAAGCGGTTTATCTGTTCAGAATAAACGGATTATCGTCGCTGGAACCGGTGCTTTGCTGTTGGCGGTTGCCGAGTATTTAAGGTCCAAGGGGGCTGAGGTTTTGCTGATCGCCGAACAAACTTCGTCGGCAAAATTGGCAAAATTCGGTTTCGGTTTATGGCGCGAGCCGAAAAAAATTGCGCAGGCGCTTTTGCTCAAAACAAAACTTTGGGGAGTTAAGTATCTGACTGATTGTTACATCACTTCAGCCGAAGGAAAGGGCAAACTCGAAGCGGTCAAATTAACCCGCCACGGGAAAACCTGGCAAATTGAATGCGATCTGCTGGCCTGCGGATTTCATCTTGTCCCGAATCTCGAACTTCCTCTGATGCTTGGCTGCAAAATTGAAAACGGTTGCGTGGCAGTTGATGATTTTCAGCAAACTTCACGCGAAAACATTTTTTGCGCAGGTGAACCGACCGGGATTGGCGGAGTCGAACTTTCGCTGATCGAGGGAAAAATCGCGGGGCTTGTGGCAAGCGGAGAATTTGAAAAAGCCAAAACTTTATTTACCGAAAGGCAGAAAGCCCGGCGATTTGCCTTAGTATTGAATAAAACTTTTGCCTTGCGGGATGAATTAAAAAATTTGCCTGATGCCGAAACCATCGTTTGTCGTTGTGAAGATGTGAGGTTCAAAGATCTGGGAAAATGCGATTCGTGGCGAGATGCAAAATTGCAAACGCGTTGCGGAATGGGCAGTTGTCAGGGCCGAGTTTGCGGTGCCGCAACCGAGTTTTTATTTAATTGGAAAAACAGTTCGGTGCGTCCGCCGATTTTTCCGGTGAAATTGGAGAATTTAGGAAATTAAGAAAGTTTACCCGCGAAAAACGCGAAATTGCGCGAAACAAACGAATGAATTTCGCGTCTTTTAGCGTTTATTCGCGGGCAACAAAAAGGAGTTACAAAATGGAATGGAAAGGCGTGATGCCGGCGATTACAACTTGTTTTGATGAAAATTACAAAATTGACCACGAATTTACGGCGAGACACGTCAAATGGCTGGTCGAAAACGGCTGCACCGGAATTGTCTGTAACGGAAGCCTGGGCGAAGGCGCGACACTTTCGTTTGAAGGAAAAGTATCGCTCTGGACGACCTGTCTTGACGCGGTTGGGCAAAAGGTTCCGATAATTGCGGCGATTGCGGCACTCTCGACCGCCGAAGCCGTGGCTCAGGCGAAAGCGGCCGAGAAAGTCGGATGCCGGGGTTTGATGGTTTTGCCGCCGTATCTTTATCGCGGTGATTGGCGGGAAATGAAATTCCATCTGGCCGAAATATTTGAGGCAACATCGCTGTCCTGTATGCTTTACAATAATCCGGTAGCCTATGGAACAGATTTCACACCCGAGCAAATTGCGGAACTGGCCGAAGAGTTTCCGAATCTTCATGCAGTCAAAGAATCAAGCACCGATGTTCGCCGCATAACCGGAATTCGCGCTTTGATTGGCGATAAATTGACAATTTTAGTCGGCGTAGATGATGCGATTGTCGAAGGAATTGCGGCCGGTGCCACCGGTTGGATCGCGGGTTTGGTGAGCGCCTTTCCAAAGGAGTCGGTTGACCTTTTTAACTACGCGATGAAGGGCGAAACCGAAAAAGCATTTGAACTTTATCGTTGGTTTTTGCCGCTTTTACGGCTCGATACCGTGCCAAAATTTGTCCAATTGATTAAACTTGTTCAGGAAAAAGTCGGAATGGGAAGTGCCAGAGTGCGTCCACCGCGACTTGAACTGGTCGGAAACGAATTAGAAGAAACGCTGGCGATTATTGATGAGGCTTTGGCAAATCGCCCATAGTCAGTAGCAGTCGGCAGAAGCTGTTGGCAGTAAGATTTTTAGAATTTCTGATAAATGGTAAATGATAAATGGTAAATGAATTAACTGGAAAATCAATCATCGGTTTTGGTCGTGGTAGTGAAAGTGAAACAACATTTACCGCTTTTAATCCGGCGACGGGCGAAGCGGTTGAGCCGAAATTTCATTCGGCAAACTTGGACGAATTAAACAAGGCGTGCGAACTAGCTGAAAGTGCGAGAATCGCGTATGGGAAAGTTGCGGGCCGGGACAAAGCGAAATTTCTCCGCCAAATTGCCGATAACATTGAGGCTTTGGGCGATACTTTGATTGAACGGGCAACGCTCGAAACAGGTTTGCCAAACGCGAGATTTGTTGGGGAGCGCGGGCGGACTTGTGCGGGACTCAGGATGTTTGCCGATTTGGTTGAACGCGGGAGCTGGGTTGAGGCGCGGATTGATACACCGAATCCCAGTCGGCAACCGCTGCCAAAACCGGATGTTCGTTCAATGCTGCGCCCGTTGGGAACTGTGGCCGTTTTTTGTGCGAGCAATTTTCCGCTGGCTTATTCGGTGGCAGGGGGGGACACGGCGTCGGCTCTGGCCGCGGGTTGTCCGGTCATCGTCAACGCCCATTTTGCCCATCCCGGCACGGCTGAATTAGTGGGGCTGGCGGTGATCGAAGCCGTCAAAACTTGCGGATTGCCCGCAGGAGTTTTTAGTCTGATTTACTCGAAAGGCTATGAAATCGGACAAGGTTTGGTCAAAAATCCGCACGTCAAAGCAGTCGGTTTCACCGGCTCACGGACAGGCGGACGCGCTTTGATGGACATTGCGGCCGCCCGAACTGAGCCGATTCCGGTCTATGCGGAAATGAGTTCGGTTAATCCGATTTTTATTCTGCCCTCGGCTATGCGCGAAAATTTTGAAACGATTGCGACCGGTTTGCACGGCTCAGTGACACTCGGCGGAGGACAATTTTGCACCAAACCGGGAATTGTAGTTTTGCCGCAAACTGATAAAACACAAGAGTTTATGAATAAGTTTAGCGGTCTGATTGCGGCGGCCGCGAAATATCCACTTTTAACCCCGGGGATTCGCAACAATTACGAAAAACTGAGCGGCGAACGAAAAGTTGAAAATACCTCAGCCGAGAATGATTTACAAGGATTTGACGTCAATCCTTCAATGTTTAAGACCGATGCCGAATCCTTTTTAGCTGATTCAAGTTTGGAAGCCGAAATTTTCGGTCCGACCACGCTTTTGGTTGAATCAGGCAAGCGCGAAGAACTTTTGCAAATTGCCCGCGAAATGGAAGGGCAATTGACTGCCACCATTCACGGCAACGCGGAAGACCTTTTAGAATACGCCGATTTAATTGCGATTTTGGAAACAAAAGTCGGGCGCATTATTTTTAACGGTTATCCGACCGGAGTTGAAGTTGGCGATGCGATGGTTCACGGCGGACCATATCCCGCCACCTCGGATTCACGGACGAGTGCGGTCGGAACCCGAGCGATTGATCGTTTTTGCCGTTATGTTTGCTTTCAGAATTTTCCGAATATTGCGCTGCCCGATGAATTGAAGGACGAAAATCCGCTAGGGATTACGCGGATGGTTGATGGAATAGTTCAGTAGCAGTAGTCAGTGGCAGTGGCAGTGGCAGTAGCAGTAGCAGTGGCAGTGGCAGTTGTGACGTCGGCCTCGTTGCCCGTCGCCTCTCGAGGTGGCGTGGCAGTGGCAGTGGCAGTAGTTAATTTTGATATTGGAACGAGTTTCAAACGATGGCAGTAGCAAACAATCGTAAAAATAAATTCAAGTTTGTCAATCCTAAGCAACCTGCCACTGCCACTGCCACTGCTACTGGAATTACCCGGCTCAATGCGTTTTTGACGAAATCCTAAGCAACCTGCCACTGCCACTGCCACTGCTACTGTCATCTACTCGGACTCAAATCCCGATGCTTGCAGGACAAATGCCGGAACTTTCGGTTCATTCGGGACAATAAATTCTCGTCCTCTGTCCAATGCCCAGCGATGGATCCACGAAATTCCGTTTCGTTTAACGAAATTATCCGGTAATTTGTAGGCTTCGTCCCTGAGAGATTCTTCCAGAGTTATGAATTTATAGCCGCGTTTTCTGAGCATTTTGGCAAGGTCGTCAAAATAATCCGAATTTATAAAATTGGCGTGCAACAACAAAATTTGTTTGATTTCGCGGTTAAAAAGTTTGACCGATTGGCGTTCCCAATAATCCATTTTGGCTTCGAGATACGGAGTATAAGCCGCGCCGATTTGCTTCATCAATTTTGTATCGCCTTTGTCAAAAGCTTTGTCATAGGCGGCCGCAAAAATCCAATCGGAGTTATCAATCGTGACCGGCGCAATCGTGTAATCGTGTTCGCCGAGGAATTTCGCCAGATCGTCTTTTATCTCTAAACTCAAACCGGTCCACAGGTAAGGATGGCGAAAATATCGCATTTTCTTACCCTTAGATTGCAATAATTCTTTGGTGATGAGCTCGCCTTTCAAAATATCGGCTTTGTATTTTTCCAAAGAGTTATCGTGCAAACTCAGGTGTGAAAAGGTGTGATTGCCAAGTTCAAGGCCATTTTTGAGCCACATTCGCAACAGTTCAACTTGCGCTTCATCGCGATTTTCATTGGTGTAAAGTTTATTTTCGTTGACAAAACCGATCGCGGGAACTCGTGCATTTTTGATATGTCTAAGCAGCTTTTGGGTAATCGTTTGCCGGTTTTTTAAGTCTTTGCGGGTGGAAACAACCGGCAGATCGTCAATTGTCACGGCAATTTGCCGCTCTTGGGCAAAGTTTGAAACGGCTAAAAATAACGCAAATAAAATAATTTTCATAAAAAAATTAACCACATAGAAACAATAGAAACATAGACTCACAAAGATTTTTAAAAGGTTTTTTCTATGTGAATCTATGTGCAAAACTATGTCTTTATGTGGTTCAAAAAGATTCAAAATTACTTCGCAAAAACCTGCGAAAAGTCTGCAAACGCCTTAAATTCCAACGCATTACCGCTTGGGTCAAGAAAAAACATCGTCGCTTGTTCGCCGACTTCACCTTTGAATCTGATTTTCGGCTCAATGATAAACGCAACGCCTTTTGACTTTAATTTTTCGGCCAATTCTTCCCATTCTTTCATTGGCAAAACAATCCCAAAATGCGGCACCGGAACGTGGTCGGCATCAACCTCGTGACGATGTACAATTCCGGGATTATCTGCCAAATGAGCGACAATCTGATGCCCGAAAAGGTTGAAATCAATCCAAATCGGCGAACTTCGGCCTTCCGGACATTCCAAAACATCGCCGTAAAATTTTCTTGCTTCATCCAAATTATGGACGGGAAACGCTAAATGAAAAAGATTATTCATAGAATTGTTAATTGTTAATTGTTAATTATTAATGGTTGACTGGATTCGCGATCAAAATAAATTTCAATTAACAATTAATGGATAGCTCTTTGTTAGGTTTTCGCAATCTGCCTGATCGCCCCCAAATGATAGGCGGTATGCGCAATGACCGCAACGGCATCGCCAATGTTGTTGGTATTCCACGTTTCAATATCGGCAAATGTCCGTAGAACATTTTCGTAAGATTTTTTGACCGCCTCGCGCAAGGCCTTCCATTCGGTTTCGTTGACGGTTTCGATGAGCCAACTCTGTTCCCACTTGACTTCTCCGGTGCTGCCTCTCATAAATTCGCAAATCCGGTCAAGATAGAACTTGGTATGTTCAGTTTGGGCCGCGATAGTGGTGCCGCTGGTGTTTTGTGAAACTTGCTGAGCCGAAAGCTGGTCGAGAGTGCTCAAAATCCCGATTCCACGGTCAAGATAAGCGCTCCCGACTCCTGCGGGCGAGCCTTCAAAAGTTTCGCGTAAAACAACTAAAATATCTTTGAGAAAATCATCTTTGGCAATGTAATTTTTATCTGTGTTCATTTATGTTAATCTGTGATTTCAATATGACTGAAAACGTCGAAAAATTTATCTCAGAATTTGCTCAATCTCTGCCCGCAGAAACTTTCGTCAAACTCTCATTAAGTAATTATAAGGGCTCGGATGAACACTTGCAAAAGATTCTGGTGCGTCTGGCCAAAACCAAGCGGGGAATGCGGCTTTTTTTTCTCTATCGTTACGACACCCGGGATACGGCCAAGAATTTTGACTTTGACGAAGGCATTGCCAAATTGCACGAAATTGTGGGCCGGGATTTTCTTTCCGGTCATCTTTTTACGACCCTAAACGATTTCCAATTAGACGTTGGCAAAAAAGGCAAATCACGGCTAAATATTGCAAAACCAACCTTTATGACCCGGCCGTTAGCCTCGCATGACCGCCCTAAAAAGCGTTTCGTCAATCAAAATAATTTTTATCTGAAAGCGCTTGGCATTACTACCGATCGCGGTGAAGTTAAAGATAAACAACAGGATAAATGGAAACAAATCAATAAGTTTGTTGAAACTCTGGCCAAATTCTTTGAAAATTCTCTGCTGGCAAACCAAAAAGAAATACAAATAGTTGATATGGGATGCGGCAAAGGCTATCTGACTTTTGCCACCTACGATTACTTCAAAAATATTCTTGGTTTGGATGTCAGGGTCACGGGAGTTGATACCAAAACGCAGTTGGTCGGGCTCTGTAATGACATCGCCAGGTCGTGTGAATTTGATGGATTGCGGTTTGTGACCGGCCGGATCAGCGATTACGATTTGCAAAATACAGATATTTTGCTCGCTCTGCACGCCTGCGATACGGCCACCGATGACGCAATTTTTAAGGGTATTGCGGCAGCAGCAGATTTAATTGTCGCTGCCCCGTGTTGTCATCAGGAAATTCGCTACCAAATCAAATCGCCCAAAATGTTGAGCCGGATTTTGCGGCATGGCGTAATGCTCGATCGGACTGCCGAAACCATTACAGATGGGTTGCGCTCTTTGCTATTGGAAAAAAGCGGTTATTCAACTAAACTTTTTGAATTTATCGCGACTGAACACACGCCGAAAAACAATATGCTGGTTGGAACACGGTTGAAAAATAAGACTGAAACCGGGCAAATTGAAGCGCAAATTGCTGAAATAAAAGAGTTTTACGGGATCAAAGAGCAAAAATTGGAGAAATTATTAGCGAATGATTAAACTACTTGGAATACCGTTCGACGAAAACTCATCTTTCCTGAAAGGTTGTTCGCTGGCACCTCCGATCATTAGATTGATGGACAGCAACGGCTCGGCCAATGCGTATGCCGAAAACGGGTTGGAAATTATCGAGGGACAAAACTATCTGGATTTAGGCGACCTGACTTTTGACGATTCAAACCCGGAAAACGCTTTTAGGATGATTCGGGAAAATGTTGCTGCAGGGCTTATTAATGATGACAAATTAATTTGTTTTGGCGGGGATCATTCGGTTACCTATCCGATCATTGATGCCTTGACCGAAAAATATGAGGGGCTTAATATTCTTCACTTTGACGCTCATCCTGATCTCTATGACAATTTTGAGGATAATCCGTTTTCACACGCCTCGCCTTTTGCCAGAATATTGGAACAGGGCAAAATAAATTCGCTGACTCAGGTCGGGATTCGGACTTTTAATACACATCAGCGGCAACAGGTCGAAAAATTTGGGGTGAAAGTCATCGAAATGAAGGATTATACGGGTGATTTCATTTCAAACCTCAAGTCACCACTCTATATTTCGTTGGATCTCGATGTTTTAGACCCGGCCTTTGCACCCGGCGTCTCGCACCACGAACCCGGTGGACTTTCGACCCGGGAATTGATAAAAATCATCCAAAGTATTGATGTATCGGTAGTTGGCGCAGATATTGTCGAGTATAATCCGACCAGAGACTTAAACCAAACGACTGCCATGGTCGCCTATAAATTTTTTAAGGAAATAGCCGCCAAAATGATTGCCAACAGTTGAGATAATGGAAAAAAATGAGCTGGAAAAGATTCGCAGGGGCAGGTTGTTTTTTAACCCGCCCTTCGCAAACCGCTAATTATCAAAATCGCTAAAACAGAGCCTAGAATCCAAAACTCAGACCAATTCTTCCGGTTTGTCCAAAGGTGCGAAAACCGTTTTCAAAATATTCAACATTGAAAAGATTTTCGACCGTTCCGAACAAACGCAAGCTGAGCTTTTCGTTTCTCATCTTAAAGGTGTAGCCTGCGGTTAAATCGGCCTTTCGATTACCCGAAAAACGATAAACATAAGTTCTAAACGTGGAATTGCTGAAAATCGGCGCGAGATACGTGCTGGTGGCAGCAAAATCCAGATTGACCCAAAAATCTTTGATTCGCTGGGTAGCCACCAATGAAAACTGATGTTTGGGAATGCCAAGCGTTTCGATGATTTGGCTGCCTGAGACTTGCGGCGCGCGCTGGTCGCTATTGGTAAATGTATAGGACGAGAAAATGTTGGTCGAACTCGTTATTTTGAAATCTCCGCTGAACTCGCCGCCGCGAGCAATCCCGCCTTTGGTATTCAAATAACCGCCGAACGGTCTGCCGGTTGTGCCAATGGCCGGAACGCTATTGCCGAAACCAATGGTATCGATCAACCGGGTATAAAAATATGTGGCTGAAAATTTAGCTCGATTTGTAAACAAATTTTGTTCAATTCCGCCGTCAAAAGCAATCGTTTTTTCGGGTTGCAGATCGGGGTTGCCGAGCGCGACAAAACTGCCTGAAAACGAACTGTAAAAGGTTCCGAATCTTTCATATAAACTCGGCACGCGGTATCCGTTGCCAACGTGAGCGCGAAGTTTGGTACCGGATTTTTCAAAGAAATACGAAGCCGAACCGTCAAAAGTGTAGGCAGTTGGCGGATTTGATAAAGTTACGTTTGAATACGGCGCATTGTTGACGCTGAAGGTCGGCGTTTTCAGACTAAAAATCTGCATCCGAAAACCACCGGCCAATTGAAGTTTATTGTTCAGGAAACTTAGCAAATCCTGGACATAAAATGTATTGCCGGATTGTTTCGCGTTGGTCAAAAAATTGCCCGACCCGCTCGGCGTAAATCCATTATTTCCAAATTTTTCGGCTTCGAATTCGTAACCGAAAGTGATTTCCTGAGTGCGATTCGGACTCCAGTTAAATCGTCCGTTGGCAGTATGAATTTGGCCGTCAAAGATACTGGTCGAAGCTGATTGAAACCCAACTCCAAGCACCCCGTTTTGGTTTTTTCGCGTCGTTTTCAAACCCTGATACGAGCCCTGAAAAATCAGACTGTCGCTGATGATTTGCGTTAGCACAAACTGTCCGCTGAAAAAGTTTGATTTTTGCGAATTGTCCGGATCATTTGCATCAAAAACAAAATTTACGCCGCGATCGGCATTGATAATGGTCGAATTTAGGGCAGGTAAAGTGCCGAAAGTGTCAGGGTTTGAATTTAATTTTACAAAAGCATCCGAAACAAAAAATCTAGCTGAAAGATTGGTGTTTTGAAAAGGATTATATTCCAGTCGTGATTGAAAATTAGTGTTGTGGGCGTCATCATCGCCGTCAATTCCTTTGGTGTAAAGAGTGCGTGAAACGCCCAAATTGTAGCCGAATTTACCGTTTCGGGTGCCGTCTGAGAGATTGCCGCGATAGCGTGCTAAACCGTATCCGCCAACGGCAGTCGAAAATTGTCCGTGTAAGCCCGAGGCGGGTTTCGGGGTTTGAAAATCAATCACTCCGCCGATCGCATTTGTTCCGTAAAGAGAACTTCCCGAACCGCGTAGAACCTCGATTCGCGAAACGCTGGTCAAAGTAAAATCGCTCAAAAACCCCGAAGCATCACCCGTAATTGCCGACGCATCGCGAAACCGAATCCCATCAATCAAAATCGCTGTATCCTGATTACGTAAACCACGGGTTTTGATGGTGGCTAAACGTCCAAAACCGCCGGTTTGCTGGACCCGAAAACCGGGAATTGTCCGTAAAGATTCAACTAACGAAAAATCAGCCCGATCACGCATTTCTTGTCCGGTGATGACGTTGATGGTTTTAGACACTTCATCAATCGGTTGACTCAGGCTGGCTGAGATATTGACTGTTTCTTTAACTGTCGGAGTCGGGGTCGGAGTCGGCGTTGCTGATTGCGCCGAAATACTAATGGTAAAAAATATGGTTAAAAAAAAGAAAGATAAAACTTTCATAACTCTCCTTAACTCTCGCCCTTCGCGGAGTTGGTCCAAGAGACATAAACAAAGTTCCTGACTTAAATCACAGTTGCGAGGGCAGTCGCAGAATTTCACTGCGTTCCTCTGGTTTATTGTCTGTCACTAATTGCCAAACTGAAACTTTTTCAGTCCTAAATAAATTACAGCCCTCTGCAAATGAAAAAAATAATCCAAAATCCAAAATCACAAATCCAAAATCCTAATAACTCATTGTAATTCGCGGCTTTCCGCTGACGGGATGTCCGTCCAAAAATACTTCGACCGCAAAAACTTCCTGTAAATTTTCCGCTGTCAGAACCTCATCGGGTGTGCCATTAGCCACCACTTGGCCGCGTTTTAAGAGCAAAATCTGATCGGCAAATTCCGACGCTAAATTCAGATCATGGGTGATAATAACGGCAGATGAATTGCACGTTTGGCATCGCTCACGCACGAGTCGAAATAGAATTGCCTGATGCGACAGATCCAAATTGGCGGTTGGTTCATCCAGTAACAGAATTCCCGCCTCGGTCGCCAGCGCTCTGGCAAAAACTACCCGTTGACGCTCTCCGCCTGAAAGCTCGTTCATCAGACGCGACTCAAAATCTTTGAGATCGCACATTTCCAGCGCATTTTCGGCGATCTGCAAATCGTTGTCAGTTTCCCAACCAAAGACGCCGCCGTGAGCGAATCGCCCCGAAAGAACAAATTCCAAGACGGTGACCGGAAACTTGGTTTCATTTTCCTGGGCGACCACCGCAATTTTTTTGGCAATTTCCCGTCGCGAAAATGATTCGAGCGGTTTTTCATCCAATAAAATTGCGCCTTTGGTAATTCGCAAACTTCCGTTTAAAGCTTTCAAAAGCGTAGTTTTTCCGGCTCCGTTAGCTCCTAAAATGGCCACAATTCTATTTTCCCGCAAAGTAAAATCAACCTCTTTGATTACTTCGTTAGTGCCGTAATTGATGGAAATATTTTGAATACTCAACATAAAAGCCAAAAGTCGGGAGCCGAGAGTCGAGAGAAAAGATAAACTCTTGACTCACTATTTACGACTTCCTTAATAAATAAATAAACAACGGCGCACCGATTAACGCCGTGATGGCGCCGACCGGCAATTCTCGCGGCGCAATTATTGTCCGCGCGACGGTGTCTGCCAAGACCACAAAGATTGCTCCCGCGATGGCTGAAAATGGAACTACCAGGCGATTATCACTTCCGACAGTTAGTCTAATCAGATGCGGTATAATCAAGCCGACATAGCCGACCGAACCGCTGGAGGCGACTGAGGTTCCGACCAACGCGGCTGCGGCGGCAAAGATTATCAAACGGACTCTGGTCACTTCGACGCCAAAATCCAGTGCGTCCCGTTCCCCGATCATCATTAAATTCAATGACTTTGCCTGCGAAGCCAAAAGGGCTGTTCCGAAGACAACCACAATCAGGGTTAAATAAAAACCGTTTTTGGTGGCTTGTGACAAATCGCCCAGGAGCCAAAAAGTAAAACTTTGCAGTTTGGTTGCATCCAGCAGGGAAGTCAGCAAAACGATGATTGACGACAGCAAAGTGGTGATGATAACACCCGACAAAACCAGTCTCTCGACATTCATCCCGGCCCGGGATTTTGCCATTTGATAAACCGTAAAAGTGGCCACAGCCGAACCGCCAAAAGCCATTAGGGGACGCAAAAATTCAAAATTGGCAAAAAAGGCGATGGCCAGCATTGTCCCGAGCGCGGCCCCGTTTGAAACACCCAGTAAATATGGTTCGGCCAACGGATTTCTGAGGAGTGCCTGTAAACTGGCCCCCGCGACCGCCAAACTCGCGCCGACAGTCGCGCCAAGCAAAACTCTCGGAATCCGAATATCAAACAAAATTGCCGATTGCGACTCGCTTAAATCAAAGAACGATAATTTTTCGCTTCCAAGCAGGATGGCCGCGAAAAGCACAAGAATCAGCAGAATTACCAACCCCACGCCTATTTTCAAAAAACGATGCGGGTCATGAGAAGCGCCGGAACTCAGGGATTGTTCTCTCCGTATTTTCGCCTCTGGGTGGTTGTGTCCTACAGTTTTCATCAGTGAATCTTTTGGGCAATCAGCTCCAGGCCGTCAACAATTCTCGGCGAAGGGCGCGACAAAAGATCGGCATTTATTTTGAAAACTTTTCCGTTCTTAACCGCCGGAGAATTTTTGAAAACTTCATTCGGCTCATTATTATCAGGGCTTTCAGACAAAATAATGATGTCCGGATTAAGTGCTAAAGCCGTTTCTTTGCTTAATTTGGGATATGCCGTTGAGAGATCTTTGGTGACCGAATCGCCGCCCGCTTTGTTAATTAAATCGGTAATAAATGAATCTTTGCCGATGGTGTAGAGCGATTTATCAATTTGCACGAAAATTTTCGGTTTCGCCAACAGCTTTGTCTTTTCTTCAACGGCTGAAACTCGTTTTTTCAAACTGCCGATGAGCTCATTGGCTTTATCTTTCGCCCCCAAAATTTCGCCAAATTTTTGGATGCTTTGATAAATGCTTTCCAGCGAATTCGGATTGGTGACAAAAACTATAATCCCTTGTTTTTCAAGCGTGCCGGTAAATGATTCGAGTTGCGAAGCGGTCGAAATAAACACGACTTGCGGTTTGAGGGCAATGATATTTTCGATATTTGGTTTCAGCGTATCGCCAACTTTGTTGAGCTTTTTGGCTTCTTCCGGATAGTTGCAAAATTCCGTGACCCCGACCAATTTATCGCCCGCCCCGACTGCAAAAATAGTTTCAGTCAAATTTGGAGCAAGCGAAACGACCCGGGTTACTTTTTCGGGGATTTTTACCTGACGATTTAATTCATCGGTAATTTGGCGGGTGGCGGAGGGTGGTAAGCTATTGTCTTGCGTGGATTTACAAGTAACAGAAAATATTAAGCAGAAAATAACAAATAAAACTCTATAATGTTTCAAAATGAAAAACCCCATTTTGTTTGCCTCTAACGCAAAGGCAAGCAAAACAGGGCTTCTCGTATCAACAAAAAAGGAGAAAAGAGAAAAACAACATCTTACACAGCCGAATACCTTTGACGCGAAGCATTCATTGGCTATAAATATTTTGGCAGGTCTCCTGACTTTACAGTGGCGCGACCGTGCGGGGTTTTCACCCGACTTCCCTATTCTTCGTTCTTAAAAACGACACCAAAACAATTAT
>JANOEF010000763.1:0-4428 GCA_031413075.1 Acidobacteriota bacterium
GCTCGATCCAGCGGGCGGCGAGATAGAAGGCATCGATGTCCTTGCGAAAGGCGCGTTCGATATTCGGGCGAAGGACCTTGACCGCGACTTCTTCGCCCGTGTCGGCCGAAGAAATACCGCTGGTCGTGTTGATTAATGGAGGCTCGGCTTCGGCTTCGGAAATTGTGGCCGGAGCGGTCCAGGACTACGGCCGCGGAATAATCGTCGGAACCGATTCATTCGGTAAAGGACTGGTTCAGCGAATTTTTCAATTGCCTTCGGGGACAGGTCTTACTTTGACCATGGCCAGATATTACACACCGTTTGGACGTTCATTGCAACGCGATTATTCAAAAGGCTCGATTTATGAATATTTTACCCAACAGGACGCCGAAACCGATTCTGCTAAACCGACTCCTGAGGCTGAATCTGTTCCAAAGGGTGATCCGGTGACGACTGCCAACGGGCGCGTCCTCTACGGTGGGCGGGGCATTGAGCCTGATATTAAAGTTTCGCCGCTTGCCTATAACAATTTGCGTTATCGAATTAATGAAGCGGCTTTTTTCTTTACCCGGCAGATGGTCGCAGGAAAAGTTGGAGGGTTAGAGAATTTACGAGTTGAAAAGACCAAACCGGGACAAATTTTACGTCCTAATGAGTTTGAAATAAACGACAAAATTCTCGAATCTTTCCGAGCTTTTGTCGCAGGTGATAAAAAAAGCGGACTTTCGGCGGAACTATTGAACTCAAATGCGGATTATGTCAAAACCCGCCTCCGCGAAGAATTAGCCACCGCCAATTATTCGAGCGAAGCGGGATCACAAGTCCTTTTAGAAGTTGACCCGCAGGTTTTGAAGGCAATTGAATCTCTGCCCGAAGCCAAAAAGTTGGCTGAAAATTTTAAGACGAATTCGAGTATTGGGTAGTTCGCCAACAGTGGCAGTGGCAGTAGCTGGTTTCTCAAGAAGCCGTTAGAAAATTCGTTTTTGCGCTGAAAGCGCACTCAGAAAGTAGCCAGAGGTGTAACCTCTGGAACAATCAAAACATCATTCGCGCCTTGGAAATGCGCTCAGATTCAATCTTTTTGCACCTTTCGGCGCGGAATTGGAGTTTGAACCTAACCAGACGCTTCGCATCTGGCTACTTTCTAATTGCCGCTCTGCGGCTTAAATTTGAGTTTTCAAACAGCTTCCAAGATTGACAAACTACCAGCAACTGCAACTGCCACTGCCACTGCCACTGCCACTGCCACTGCTTAAACCACCCGTAAAACAAAGCATTTCAAATAATAGCTTTCCGGCATTCCAAGCAAAATCGGATGGTCTGCCGATTGCATTCTTTTCTCAATCAAATGAAGCCGTTTATGCGCATTATTAGCGGCTTCTTCTAAAACTTGCAGGAAAATCTCTTCGGCAAAATGATAAGAACAGGAGCAAGTTATCAAAATTCCGCCATCGTTCAATAATTTCAAAGCCCGCAAATTTATCTCTTTGTAACCGCGAATGGCACCTTTTAACGCCGCCCGATTTTTGACAAATGCGGGCGGGTCTAACACAATCGTGTCAAATTTTTCGCCACTTGTTTCAAGCTCGCGCAAGGCATCAAAGACGTTAGCGGTTTGGAAACTGATATTGGAAATTTCATTTAGTTCAGCATTTCGTTTGCCCAGATTAACCGCGTCTGCGGAAATGTCCAAAGCTAAAACTGATTCACAGGTTTTGGCTAAATTCAGCGCAAAACCGCCATTGAAAGTAAAACAATCAAGCCCGCGTCCGGACGCATATTGACGTGAAGCAAAATGATTTTCGCGTTGGTCGAGAAATGAACCGGTTTTTTGTCCGGCGAGCGGGGCCACGAAAAATTTCACTCCGTCCTGCTCAATAATGATTTCGTCTGTCAATTCACCGTCAAGGACTGAATTAATTTGCTCGAGACCCTCCAGAAGTCGAACCCGGGCATCGTTTCTTTCGACAATTGCGGTCGGCTGAAATTCTGTTTGCAGGATTTCAACAAAGGTTTGTTTCAATTTTTCGCTTGATTGCGAAAGCGTCTGCAAAACTAAGACTCCGTTGTAGTTATCAACGATGAGGGAGGGAATTAGATCAGCCTCAGAATTTACCAAACGATAGGCATTCGTTCGAGCTTGGAGGTTTTGTCTCCTGCTTTTGGCATTTAAAATCGCGGTGCGCCAGAATTCCTGATCAATGGTTTCGTTTCGGGTGGTAAAAATCCGCAGGCTGATTTCCGATTTATCGCTGTAAAATGCTTTGCCAATGAAGTTATTTCCTTCATCTACAACAGTTACAATATCGCCGCCATTGGCCTCGATTCGCACCAGATCGCTTTTGTAAATCCACAAATGCCCACTACGAACGCGTTTGGCACCTTTTTTATTGACTGAAATTTTTGACATAAACTAGAACTCTAACCGATGATCAGATATTTAGCTAATCCGCACAGTCCACCCGCGATTACCACACCCAAAACATCAGCTTTGAAAAAATAAAGGGCGGCAAATGATAGAATTGCGAGGCTTATGGCAGTCAAATCAATTTGTGAATTGTGAAAAACAACCGTGGCTCCAAAAGTTAGGGCAAGATTCAAAATTACCCCGCAAACCGAAGCCGTGACAAAGGTTAAGGCCGCGTTCAAGCGTTGGTTAGTGCGTAACCTTTCTATGTAGTTTGCGCCTCCAAAAATGAATAAAAATGACGGTAAAAATGTGACATAAGTTGTCATGACACCGCACAAAATCGCAAATGGCGTTGAGTTTGTCGCATTCCAACCAGCCATATAACCGATGAATTGCAAAACCATGATCAACGGTCTCGGTGTCGTTTTCGCCAACGCCAATCCGTTCACCGTTTGCCCCACTGTCACCCAACCGTTGGCGACAACTGCTTGATTGACATACGCCAATACCGAATAAGCACCGCCAAATGTGACAAAGGCCGATTGGGTAAAAAACAGATAAATATTAACCGTTAAATTATCCTCACCGTAAATAAACAAAAGCAATATCAAAGGAATTGACCATAAGCCGCAGCAAACTGCTAAAATTTTCCAAAATATTGATTTTTTTTATCTAACTTTGAACCTTGGACCTTAAACTTTGAATCCTGAATCTTCAACCTTGCATAGCCAAAGCCAATTATCAAAGCCCCGAGAACAATCAGCGGAAAAGGAATGTGGAAAAAGTAAATTGCGACAAAAGCCATACCGGCGATGACAATATGCCAATTTGTTTTGAAGGCTTTTTGGCCAATTTTGAGAACTGCCTCGACAACGATGGCGACCACCACGGCTTTGAATCCGTCTAAAACTGCAGCAATCTGCGGAATGCTCCCAAAATTTGCATAAATAAGCACCAATGGACAATGGACAATGGACAATGGACAATGGACAATGGACAATGAAGAAAACTCAAAAACCTAAGTTAATCAGCTATTTGCAAACTTTTCTTGATTTTCAAAAGGTCGTAATACTTTTGCTGACCTGCTTAATAACATCTCAATTTGATTCAAACCTACCGAATTGTTAAGCTAAAGGTGGTTCTATTATTAAAAAAATCAGGAGATATAAAATGTTACAAGTTGGAGATAATGCTCCGGACTTTGAGTTACCGACCCATCTCGACAAAGAGAAAAAGGTCAAACTCTCAGAATTGCGGGGCAAAAATGTAGTAATTGCGTTTTACCCTTTGGATTGGACACCTGTTTGAACGGTGCAGATGCCGTCCTACGAAGCCGATCAAGCGCGCTTTGCTGGATATGATGCTCAAGTTTTGGGCATTTCAGTTGATAGTATTCCTTCGCATGTGGCCTGGGCTCAGAGCCTCGGCGGAATCACCTACGACCTCCTCGCCGATTTTCATCCGAAAGGACAAGTTGCACAAAGCTATGGTGCCTGGCGCGAAGCTCAGGGCATTACCGAAAGAGCTCTGTTTATCGTTGATAAAGAGGGCAAGATTGCCTATGTTGACATTCACGACATCAGCGATCAGCCCGATAACGAAGAGCTTTTTGATGTTTTGAAAAAACTGTAAGTTGAAAAAGTGAAAAAGGGAAAAGTGAAAAAAGGGAAAAGTAAGATTGTTGCATTTGTTTTTGCTTTCTATTTTTCAAAAAAGTAGTTAATCAAACAAATTTTTTTGACGTTTATTTCCCCTTTTTCACTTTTCCCCTTTTTCCCTTGTATCGTAATCGGGGTTTTTACCGGAGTTGCACTGCTCGGATACGGTCTGGCTTTGGTGGTTGGGAAAATAACGAATAAGTCCTCAGAAAATAAACAATGACAATACTTTCAAGAAAATGCGTGCCGTTCACTCCGTTTGATATGGATTTATCAAAGGCGACGATTGCTATCGTAACGGCTGCCGGAGTTCATCAAAAAGATCAGGAAGCGTTCAATATCGCGGATGAGTTAGGCGATTTGACTTATCGGGTGATG
>JANOEF010000764.1:0-3316 GCA_031413075.1 Acidobacteriota bacterium
GTCAAAGCGGCCTTGATCGGAGCCTGCTTTTTGTTCGTCTGGCATCAGGGCACCGATGCAGTTGAAATCGCCAAGAGGCGCAAAATACTTTTGATTACGCTTTTGTCCACGGTTTTTGTGATGACCACTACTAAAACTTTGTCAAAAACGGTTTTTCTGCCGCGTCCGTTTATCCAATCGCAAAAGACCTTTCATCTGGAAAACAATCAGCTGGTCGAAAGTCCCCGATTGTCCTACCGGGTTCCCCTGGATGACGAGAGCCAAAAAAGTTACCGGGCTCTCGAGCGCGGAGAGATCATCCAAAACGATTTGGGTTCGTTTCCGAGCGATCATGCCGGACTCTATATGACTCTGGCTGTCGGAATCCTGCTGGCATCACGTTTCGTCGGACTCATTGCAGTTTTTTGGACACTCTTGATCACGCTCGGAAGCCGGGTCATCACCGGTCAACATTCGCCGCTGGACATTGCGGTCGGCTCGGGAATCGGTGTCGGAATTCTGCTGATTTTTCAATTTATTTTTGAGCATTGGGGAAAAAGAATCCTTGACCCGGTGGTCAATTGGACGCTGACGCATTCGGCACTGGCCTCGGCGGCCGTCTTTGTCTGTCTTTTTGAAACTACCAATACCCTGGAAAATATCAGATTTTTACTAAAATCCGCCAAGGAAATAGTCAAGCATTTAATCGGAGGCTAAATTATGCGAAACGAATTAATATCAACCAAAACACCAATGATGCTGAAAGCCCTCGGGCTCACTTTGCTGGTGGCCGGCAGCGTTTTTTTGAGCGGCTATAGTCTTGACCAAAAGGGTATGGTTTTGGTGATTGACAAATCTTATCGGGCCATCGTGCTTGGAACCGAGAAAGACGGATTTACGGTACCGGACGGACTTTTGTGGAAACAGGGTAAGTTGTATGTGGCCGATGAAGGTGGTTCTGCACTGAGAGTTTGGAGTCAGTCGAATCCGGTTAAAACCTTTTGCGATGCGAGTTCGGGAGGCCTCTCACCGGAAGATCTGGTGATGGATGGTGAAGGAAATATTTATTTTACCGATGATGATGCCGGCGGCGTCTGGCAGGTTGATAAGAACGGGAAAACATTTCAATTGGCCGGAAAAGATAAAGGGTTAATCTCAACCGAAGGAATTGCGATTTCACCTTTTGGAACTCTCTTGGTCGGAGACGGCGAAACGCATCAAATTTTCAGCGTCAATCAAAACGGCGGAGTCTCGGTTTTTCTGGGCGCCGAATACGGCATCAAAAAGCCGGAAAGTATGGTCTTTGATGAAAAAGGAAATCTATTTATTGCCGATAATACCGACAATATTTTATACCTCCTGACACCGGATAAGAAACTGCATCGCCCGCTCGAAAATCGTGACGGATTTTCCCCCGAAACGATCTGGTATGAAAAAGGAATGCTTTACATTACCGATAGTCAAAACGGAAAACTTTTTAGCTATTCTGCCGAAGACGGTCTGCGGACAATCGCTGTCTTTGGGGGAAAACTGGCCTCCATCAACGGCATCACCAGAGATGATCAGGGAAGTTTTTATCTTTCCATTCAAACTGATCTGAAGCGAAAACAGGGCTATATCTTAAAACTTGTCAAAGAAACTCAACCGTAAGTCTCAGTAGATCAAATTTTTGGATTTTAGATTTTGGATTTTGGATTTTCAATCGATCCAAAGCTTAAAGGTGGGTTAAATTGCCGATTTTGCCTCCGATAATTGAAGATTTTTTGCGGTTTGAAACATTTTCGAAGTCAGATTCAAACAATCAGCCCCAACCCGTTTTCCAAATTTGGATTTACTGAGTCTAAAAGAATTGCTCATTTCTCTGGATAGTGCTCTCGATTATTACTTTTCACTATTTGATTAAGTAATCCGACAGAAGTTGAACAATCTATTTCATTTAATAAATATTTTTGTCCTCCTGCTTAATTAGCTAAATCATCAACATTCCGATGAATAAGAATATCTCCATCATTTTTCTGGCAAATTTTCTGACGCTTTTATCGGGCGTGGTGACCAGTCTTTTGACGGCCTGGGCACTCGGCGCCGAAGGACGCGGCGACCTGGCGGTGATCGTCCTTTATCCTAATGTGGTGGCCCTCGCGCTCGGCCTGGGATTAGCCCAGGCCAATCGCTTTTATCTGGCCGGCGAACCTCAGGAAATCTCACCGATTTTTTCAAATTCTCTGATTTTTACATTTGGAATGGGCATGATCGCTTTGGGAATTGCAGAACTCGTGGTGCCGTCACTGGTTGGCGTGCGGAGCGAAGCAGTGATGTGGCTGGTCAGGATTTATCTGATCAACATCCCCTTTGCTCTAATGTATGACCTGATGGCAGGAATGCTCGAAGGCTCACGGCAATTTAAGTGGGCTGCCGTTTCACGAATTCTATTTTTCGGGATTCAATCTATCGCTTATTTTCTGCTTTGGATCTTTGAATACCTGACCGTTTTCACAGCCGCCATGACGATGATCGCCGCCCAGTTGGCCAATACTCTGACGGCTACCATTTGCGTAATTTATGTGCTCAAACCTCGTTGGCAGCCAAGTTGGCTGACCTGGAAAAAAACCATTAGCTACGGATTAAAATATCATGTCGGGTCTATTACCTCGTTCACCACCCTCCGTTTAGACCAACTAATACTCTCAGGGATAGCCACCAATATTGAAATCGGGTTGTATGTGGTGGCCGTTCGACTTTCTGAAATCACTACCGTCTTGGCGTCTTCGGTCGCTGAGGTGCTGATGCCGGAAATTGCCTCGTCTAAAAAATCTGAGCAATCAACTCAATTAATAATCCGCAGTTTCAGGCAAATAATTTACGTTTATTTATTGATTCTAACTCCGTTGTTAGTGTTTAGCCCCTGGGTCCTCGAGTTTGCGTTCGGCCGAGAGTTTGCCGCCGCCGGAAATGTTCTGAGAATCTTGCTGGTGGCTTCGATGATCTGGAGTGTCGGCGGCATTATTATCAGCGGCCTTAACGGGCTTGGGTATCCCGGCTTGAGCACTTTGGCTCGGCTCTCATCGGCGGTCGTGACCGTCTTTCTTTTAATCTATTGGCTACCTAAATACGGCATCATCGGAGCGGCCTTCGCGTCTTTGGCAGGTTACAGCGTGATGCTGCTGGTGGCCCTCTTTTGGCTCATGCAAAAAAGGAAAATTCATTTGGGGGAACTTTTTCGTCCCCGCCTATCGGATTTTCCGATCAAAAAACTTATGACGATTTTCAGATCACGCTTCGGTTCAGAAGCTCAGCTTAAAACAACTAATTCGGCTCAAAATTGCTTTCATGAACTTTT
>JANOEF010000765.1:0-2993 GCA_031413075.1 Acidobacteriota bacterium
CAAGAAATGAAGAAAACAGTTTATCAATTAAGGAATGGATTATTTACAGAATATCTCAAATCGCAACTTCAGAATCCAACGATTCCGGCTTTGTGATTTGAGTTAAGCGAAAGTCCTATTTTATTTAAGATAGCCCTGTTAGGCGGGGAGCCTATTCGATTGGGGGTTACTAACTCGTTCCCGGGAATACCCAATATATCCCCGGACGGAACGCGGATAGGGACAAAGGCGAATACGGACGTTAAAGGACAATCAGTAATTAAGGTAATTAACGAGGATGGAACGGGTGAGAGAATATTGGCCACGCGGCAGGCACCTAATTATTATAGTGGTTCCGGGCCATGGTCGCCGGATGGCAGATTCATTATTTCTTACGGAAAGATTGCTGGCGAAGCGGCTGACAGGCTGATCGCGGTGGATGTTGACAACGGAACGGAAACGATCATTACATCAGGAAAATGGAGCCGCATAGCCGGTGTCTCCTGGTTTCGCGACATGAGCGGGTTGGTGATGGCGGCCAGCGACGAGTTTTCCGACGCTATCCAATTATGGATGGTTTCCTATCCCTCAGGTGCGGCAAAACGGATCACAAATGATACCAATAGCTACCGATTTCCAACAGTGGGTGCCGATGGAAAATCTATCACGGCCATACAAGACGAGCGGCCGGCACAGATTTGGAGTCTGACTGTTAGTCCCGATGTCGCATCCGGGGTTGATGGAAAAGAAGTGATCGAAACCGCGGGTGCCACCCTCATCAGTAAGAACAGGGTTGATGGGTATCTGGGGGTGGAAAATGCTCCGGACGGCAAGGTGATCTTCACGTCATCTGAGACCGGCAATATCGATATTTGGAGTATGAACGGGGATGGAACCGGGCGGCGACAACTCACTACCGACAGCCAACGTGACAATGGCCCGTCGGTCTGCGGAGACGGTCGCAATGTGGTCTTCACATCGACGAGAAACGGCGGGGAACATACCTGGGTGATGGATCCAGATGGCACCAATCAGCGCCAACTAACGTTTGGAGGTGTCGAACGCGCTCCTGTTTGTTCTCCGGACGGCCAATGGGTCGCCTATAATTCGTGGGATTCAGGTATATTGACGATTTGGAAGGTCCCGATCAACGGTGGAGAGCCATCACAGCTTACGGAAACCCACTCGGCATTCCCGATGTTTTCGCCCGACGGCACCCTTATTTCTTACTTTATTTTCTCCGGAAACAAGATCGGGATCATGTCATCGAACGGCGGCCCACCGGTGATAACCTTCAATTCGCCCACTCTCGCTCACGAAAATACGGAGGAATACGGGTGGACCCCAGACGGTCGGTCATTGATCCTGCACGGGGAAGAAGATGGGGTAGGAAATCTTTGGATCCAGCCGCTTGACGGGGAATTGCGAAAACTGACCAACTTTGTTTCGCAAAAGATCTGGTGGTACGACTGGTCGAAAGACGGTACCCGACTCCTTTTCGCCCGCGGTACGCCGACCCGCGATATCGTGCTGTTTAGCGAAGCCAAGTGACGTGCTGTAAGGAGTGTTTGGGTCTGGGTAATTTGTCGCTAAGCAACCCATCGACGGCACAACCGCTAAGCAGGTCACCCAATTTACATCCGAGAGATAGTCAATTTCGATTGGTCCCCCGACGGCCGCCTCATCTGGTCCCGCACAACCACGATCCGCGAGAAAGTCACAAGAGCGATCAGTCTCGCGTAAATATCGGTAAATTGTTTCTTCTGAAAGTCCGCCGGTCTTGGCGGCCTCCCTCACACTTGAAGTTTTCTTTGGCTCTTGGATTGTTAGGCATATTATTTCACCCTTACTCCATTATACCGTGTTTATTGCGGTTTTATCGTTGTTTTTTCATTGTGTTGTTGTTTGGTGTCTTTGCTCGTGACTCACCCCGCGCTGACGCAAGGGGCATCAATAAGACTTACTCAAGACCTCGAAGATTAGGTTAGCGAAAAGTTGGTATGCTCTAATTACACGATACAAAATAACGAAATATGTAACCTGAGTTAATATTTATCAAGAAATATCTTTCCAGGTCGGATTTCTTTGTTATAATCACTAAAACCGACTGAACGAGCTATAGGGCCATCTTTCTTGGCCAATAATTGTGAATCTTAGCATAGAATCAGGGCTTTGCAAGTTATTTTCAATAGATGAAAACCGGCGCATCAATTCGGCGTTCAGATCATTTGCAAAAAAAATTATAAATATCCGAACCTTTCTGTTTTTTACGACACATCAAGTTGTCGAAACAAAATTCAGTTTCTGAAATTTTGATGAAATATAAAAGGAGAACTAAAAAATGAAAGTAGTGCCCACTAGAAGACTTGAACTTCTGACCTATCGCGTGTGAAGCGAGTGCTCTACCACTGAGCTAAGTGGGCAAAATCATAGGCATCATAACATTTTTAACGGGTTGCAGCATCAATTTTTTGCAGAATTGCCTTCGCCAAATGCGGAATAATTTCTTTTTCGTTGGCAAAATTGGTGGTAAAAATGCAAATCACGAATTTTAAGCCGTTTTCCGTTTCGAGATAGGCTACATCGTGGCGAGTGGTCGAAGTCCAACCTGCTTTTGACCAGAGTTTTGAACCGTTCAAGCCTAATTCTTTGAGCGTCATTCCGGTAAAATTTTTGGCCTGGTCTTCACCATCAAAGGTTCGGCTCTGGGTGCCTTCCCAATCCCGTTTCAACAGTTCCAGCATTTGGTCGGAACGCTTAGCTGTAACTGCTTTTCGCAGAGCAATTTCCGCCATCAAACGGGCGACTGCATTGGTGGTCAATCTATTACCATTTAGACTATCTTGGCCCCGAAATTGTTTTTCGCGTCCGTAGGCGCCTTCGCAAAAAGTTTTTTGATTGAGGTTGATATTTTGGTAATTGAGTGAGGTAAAATAACGATTGACGAGGTTGCGCTTAAATCCCCATTTTTTTAGCTCTTTTGGGGAAAGTTCCGTTCCGCTGGAAGTGTCGGT
>JANOEF010000766.1:0-9691 GCA_031413075.1 Acidobacteriota bacterium
CGAGCCGCTCGGGGAGAGCTATTGCAGCGCGACACCGAACTCGACGGGCAGCGCGGCGGAGATCTCGGCCTCGGGCAGCGCGAGCGTGGCGGCGAACGACCTCTGACCTTTACCTCGGCAAAGTATTCAGCGGTTCAAAATTCGGGGAAAACCGGTGGGTCAAAACTATTCCTGTGTTTAGTGCATTTGTGATTTCCTGTCTCGGTGCGGTAATCTGTTATAATTCTTTAGGATAAAAATTATGACCGAAATTCTTTTAGCATTTTCTACCGGCACGACTGTCAGCGTTTTAGCTCTCGGCTTTTTTATTGGCTTAAAACACGCGGTAGAAGCCGATCACCTCGCCGCTGTTTCGACCATTGTTTCCGAACGCAAAAGCCTCTGGAGTTCAGCCATTGTTGGCGGCATCTGGGGGCTGGGACATACGATTTCGCTGATTGGCGCAGGCATTCTGGTGCTCTTGCTCAATTTTGAAATTACTGACCAGACCGAACGGATTTTAGAGTTTGGCGTCGGAATAATGCTTTTATTCCTGGGCTTAAATGTTTTCCGAAAAATCATACAAGGCGGGAAAGTTCACTTTCACTCGCACGAACACGGAACCCGTGAGCATGTTCACCCGCATCTTCACGAACTCGACAAAGTTGCCGAAAAAGAATCACATCACGGATTGAAATTCAGTCCGCGAGCCTTTTTTATCGGAATGATACACGGCTTGGCCGGAAGCGCGGCGTTGATGCTTCTGGTCATTCCAACCATCGAATCGCGTCCATTGGGTGTGCTCTACATCATTATTTTCGGCGCCGGCTCAATCGGCGGAATGATGATAATGAGCTTTTTGGTCGGTCTCCCGTTCCATCTGACCGCTTCCCGCTTTAACCGATTTAACAACCTGCTGCAAGGCGCCGCCGGATTGGTCAGCATCGTGGTTGGACTGGCAATAGTCTATGAAAAAGGGATCACCGAGGGTTTGTTCGGGTGAGTTAATTAACGCCCCTCCTTTCGCTTTCCAATTGCCTTTGTTAAATTACTTGCCAAAGGCTCCGATGCAAATATCATCCTGCCTTTGGCAAAGTTTATGCTTTATCTATCGCAGATTTTAGGTTGTCCGATCCAGGATGTCGAAGGCGAAAAGGTCGCCGCCATCAAAGATATTGTAGTGCGGTATGGCGAAGACGACCATCCGCCGATTGTCGGCGTCATGGCCCGGTATCTGCGACGCGATTTTTTTATCCGTTGGGAACGTGTTGCTTCGCTGGGCGAACACGGCGTCAAACTCAATATTGACGTCCTTGATCTGAGGCCTTTCACCCGCCGCGAAGGCGAAATATTACTCGCCAGAGACGTTTTAGATAAACAGTTGATTGATATTGACGGTAAACGGGTGGTTCGGGTCAATGATGTTCAAATCATCGAAGCCGGTAATCAATGGCGCGTCACCGGAGCCGATATCAGTTTGCGGGGTTTTTTGCGCCGGCTGATGCCAAAGGGCTTTTACGGCAAACGGGTAGTCGAAGTCATTGACTGGGCGGATGTCGGATATCTGGCTACTGAAACGGCTTCCGTGGTTCAATTAAAATCCTCAAAAGATAAACTCTCACGCCTGCATCCGGTTGAAATTGCCCAACTGGCCGAAACCCTTTCGCCGATTCACCGGACCGAAATTGTCGAATCTCTGGACGATGAAATTGCGGCTGACACCCTCGAAGAAATGTCCACCGAAAATCAAGCGCGGATTTTAGAAGAAATGGACGAAGAACGGGCCGCCGATATTTTAGAAGAGATGTCGCCCGATGATGCGGTGGACGTGCTGGGCGAAATGGACGAGGAAAAGGCCCAGGAACTTTTCAATTTGATGGATGACGATGAAAAAGCCGATGTGGCCGAACTGATGCCGTTTGACAAAGACACGGCTGGCGGTCTGATGACTACTGAGTTTGTCGTTTTCCCCAAAGAACTAACCGTTTCCGAAGCAATTGCCCGATTGCGCGAAATGGCGGAAACGCCAAATATGATCTATTATCTGTATATCGTCGAAAAAGAAGATTCGTGGAAAATTTCGGGCGTGATCTCATTGCGAAGCCTGATTTTAGCCGATCCGACCTTTCCACTTTCCGAAGTTATGCGGGATCAATTTCAATTTGCCCATCCCAATGATTCCGCTGAAGATGCCGCTCAAACCATTGCCGAATATAACCTTTTAGCCTTACCCGTGATTGATGACGATGGCGACATTGCCGGCATTGTGACGGTTGATGATGCGATGGAAATTTTGCTGCCGAAAAATATCGAGCGTCGTTTGCCGAGATTGTTTGGATAGATTCAGATTTTAGATTTTGGATTTTAGATTTTGGATTTTAGGTTAATTCCAAGTTTAAGTTTTCGCCAATTCTTAGATTTCTTTCGACGAAACAGGTTGTTTTCAGACATTTGAGTCGTTTTAGCCCGCATTGTCAAACAACAGCTTGACCCGGTTTTCTGAATTTGGATCTCCCGAGATCAAAAAATATGTCGGATTTGACCTTCCCGCCTCACTGACTAGACTTTTCCCTCAATACTTGTTCAAATTATACGTTTGGCTTGTAAAGTAAAATTTGAACGGAGAAAACATAAAAAAGTTGTTTGTAGAAACCAAAACCAAAACCAGATTGCTCAAACAGATGGGCAAAGCCATCGCCGATTTTCAAATGATTGAAGAGGGCGACAAGATTATGGTCTGTCTCTCGGGCGGCAAAGACAGCTATTCGATGCTTGATTTATTGCTCGATGTCCAACGCCGTTCGCCGGTTCGATTTGAGATTTTGGCGGTCAATCTTGACCAAAAACAACCGAACTTTCCGCCCGAAGTTTTACCGAATTATTTGGAGAGTTTGGGGGTCAATTATCGCATTGTCGAAGAAGACACTTATTCGGTAGTGACCGAGCATATTCCCGAAGGCAAAACTTATTGTTCGCTCTGTTCACGGCTCAGACGGGGGATTTTGTATTCGACGGCGGTTGAAGAAGGTTGCACCAAGATTGCGCTTGGGCATCACGCGGATGACATCATCGCCACTTTTCTGCTTAATCTGTTTTTTGTCGGGCAACTCAAAGCAATGCCGCCGATTTTGCGTTCGGACGCCGGAACAAATACTGTGATTCGGCCATTATCTTATTGCAAAGAAAAGGATTTGGCGAAATATGCCGCCGAAAAACAGTTTCCGATAATTCCGTGTGATCTGTGCGGTTCGCAACCGAATTTGAAACGCGCCCGGGTCAAACGGTTGATCAATGAACTCGAAAAAGAAATCCCCTTTATCCGCAATTCGATGATGACCGCACTCTCAAATGTCACCGGTTCGCACCTGCTTGACACCAAACTCTACGATTTTCACAATTTTGAGCCGCTCATCAAAAAAATTCCGAAAGGTCACGGGAGTATCGAAAAAGAATTGGACGCTGTTTTTGATCATAGCGAACCGGAATTGAGTTTGTTGGCTCAGATTGGAGGATAGGACACGGAGTTTACGGAAAGAACGGATTTAGACAGATTTTTTAAAGTCTCATTTGAACTGCAAATCAAAACCCGTGTAACCCCAGCCTTTCATATCAATAATTCGCCGGTCTTTACAGATTTAAATTCGGCATTGCGGACAGAAAATTTAGTAAGAAATCCATTCGGTCGGTATTCTATGGTGGGTCAGAGAAATTTTGGTATCGCATTTGTTTTGACGAAGATTGAGCGCAGTTTCTGCCATCAGGCGGGCGAGATGTGGTTCATTGGTTTGTTGCGAAAGGTGCGCGAGAACGATATTTGCCGCCGCGCCGTCGTAATCGTTGGTCAGCCAGTCGGAAAGGTCTTCATTAGAAAGATGCCCCATCCGCGACAAGATTCTTTGCTTCAAATCCCAACTGTAAAGCGGACAGGTTTTGAGCATATCTTTGCTGTGATTTGATTCAATGACGATCCCGTCACAACCACGCAGTTTTTCTTTGATGAGCGTGGTGACGTGACCAAAATCCCACAAGGTTGCGATTTTGACACCGGCTCTTTCCGCCACAAAACCGAAATTATCCACCGCATCGTGCGGCAAACTGAACGGATGAAAATCAATATCGCCAATCTGAAAATCTTTACTCGATTCGATTTCGACCGTTTTATCTTTGAGCGCATCCCGTCGTTTGAGGGATTCATCATTGCCTTTTCGAGTTGAGAAATATGCGTGTTTGGTTTCGCCGGAGATAAAAACGGGACAATTGAGATGCTTCATCAGCACCCGCAATCCGCCCGCGTGGTCGCCGTGTTCGTGCGTAATGAGCACCCCATCGAGATTTGAATGGTCTTCGCCGACTTCGGTAATTCGACGCAAAGTTTCCTTCACGCTCAACCCGGCGTCCACCAAAACCCTGGTTTTTCCTGAAGATACCAGAACGGAATTACCCGTTGAACCGCTTCCTAAAACTGTGAATTTCATCGCTCTCCGCCAGCACAGATTAGCACAAGTTTTTTATTTGCCGAAATGACTTTTAAGAATTAAAATTTTATACTTCAAACACTCAGTAAAAATGAGTTAATATAAAGAAAATTTTAACAACTAATTTTAATTTTGTGACATCTGAGGCAAACGGGTATCAATTTGTCATAAACAAATTTTGGAGGATTCTAATGTTAAGAAAATATTCTATGTCTTTTTTGGCTATCGCAATTTTATTAACCAGTAGCCTATTTACATTTGCTCAGGCTCCGGTCAGAGGCAAAGTAGAACTTAAAAAAGCCGACGGTTCGCTAACCCCGGTAGCCGGGGCCTCGGTTGATGTTTATCGGACTGATGTCAAAGCTAAATTGCCATCTGCTAAAACGGATAAAAAAGGTTTTTTTGTTTTTGCCGGTTTACCGTTCGGTGCAACCATGGCGTTTGTTGTCAGCGGTCCGGGCATCAAGGCTGAAATTTATCCGGGTGTCAAAGCCGGGCGCGAAGATGTCAACATCACGGTTTATGAAGGCGATGGTAAAGCCCTGACCGAAGATGATGTGCGCAGCGCGCTCTCGACCGCCCCAAAACAAGGACAACCCGGGGCTGAGACTGAGGACGCAAAAAAAGCGAGAGAGGAATACGAAAAACAAGTTGCCAAATACGAAGAAGAAAAAAAGAAAGTTGAAAACACCAACGCGCTGGTCAAAAGAGTCGGCGAAGAAGGCAACAAAGCATACAACGAAAAGAATTATGATTTGGCTATCGCCAGATTTGACGAAGGCATTAATGCCGATCCTGATTTCACCTCAAATGTAACTCTTTTTAGTAATAACAAAGCCTTAGCTTACAGATTTAGAGGTTTTGAAAATTATCGGCAAGGCACATTGGATCCCCCGAACAAAGCGTCCTGGTTAGAAAAAGCCAAAAGTGATTTTCAAAACTCCCTGGCTGCTTCGCAAAAAACGTTTGATATGATTGCGAAGATCACCGATTCAATTGAATCCAAAAAGTATGAACAATCTAAATACAAAGCTTTGGAAAATACCGTCGAAGTTCGCCGGCTAATGATTGCGACCGGTGCCGAAACTACGCAACTGGCTGAAGCGATTGCGGCACTTGAAGCATATTTGGCGGTTGAAACCGATCCCGCTTTGAAGATCCGAAACCAAATTCAAGTCGCCGATGCCATTCGCTTGACCGGCACGGTCGAACAAGCGATTCCGCTGTATCGAAAAATTCTTGAAGCGGCACCTGATAATGTTGATGCGATGGGAAGTTTAGGATTGTGTTTGTTTAGCGTCGGGGTCGGCAATGCTAATAAAGAAATGATGCAGGAAGGACTTAATTTCATGCAGAAATTTTCGGAAACTGCCCCCGATAAACCGGGTGACAGAATCTATATGGAATTCAAACAAAGCGTTAAAGAATCGGTTGCTTACTTAAAAGACGTGGAAAAACTTCTTCCGCAGAAAGTAAAAACTCCCGCGCCAACTACTAAAAAGAAAAATAACTAGTCGTTTTGGGTAACAAAAAAAGGTCGGATGAATCTGTCATGAGGCTTCCGACCTTTTTCATTTTTTGAGTTTGTGCCGAACCTTCAGAACCCTTTTGGTTTCATTCCATCATCGTAAATAAAAATGTGAAAACAGGCATTGGCGTTATATTCGATCAGCCCATCCAAAACTCCTCTATTTTCCATATCAGCGAGCGTTTGAATCATAAAATTTTGTTCGTCAACGGTCATTTGTTTGCGGGCTAAATCAAAGGCGCAACCGCTGGTGTGTGGCGGGCGCGAACCTTCGCCGCCGACAGGGAAAGAGTTTGGATTGTTGCCGTTGAGCGAAATTTGATATTCCATTGAACGGGTCAACGAAGTAATTCGCAAGGGCCGATTGAATTTTTGCCGATACAGCTTGGCAAATTCCATCAGAATCGGTTTGGCTTTCGGGTTGAACATCCGGAGCAACCGAATTTTCATCTGTTTACGATGTTTCGGATTGTTCAAATCGTATTGTTGACCGCCGAAATTGTTGGCTAAAGTCTTTAATATCTCATATTTGCGCGAACCCGGAACGAGCGGGATCGCTCTCGGAGAGGTTTTCCACGAGAATTCGTTAAATTCAGCTTCAGTAGCATTTCCACCGACATCTAAAACATAATCCTGCGTGGCTATCGGAAGCTCGAGGAGTTGACCGTTAAGTTTTCTTTCCGCCAAATCAGCAAAGTCCAACGGTTGACTATAACCACGCTCACGTACCATTTGCTCCAGTTTTGCCGTCTGTTTCGGCACACCGCAACAAAGCTCTTTTAAAACATTTAATCCCGGCGGTCTTTCGCCCGATGGTGAACGGGGTGCTTTCGCCAAATTGATCATTTCGGTGAAAAATTCAGGTTTGACCAACAATTCAGTATCCTTATTTTCAACGGAGTTGGTTGAAGTTTGCATCGAATTTTGCATTTCTGCGACATCCGACGAATTAACCCCTTCGTCAGAAACATCGCGCTCGAGAATCGCGGCTAATTCGTCCAGATCCTCGGGATCATCCCCTCCGAGCGGGTCAATAACCCGTTGTGGTATTAAATTCGCGGCACTAACTTGAGCGCCTTGCTGCCCGGGATCATTGCCTGGTTTGATCAGCAAAAGTGCAATCAGGGCGATTAGCACGATGGTAAAAATAGAGCCTCCCGCCACAATTGGAATTATCGGAAGCTGATTTTCTTGTTTTTTGGGCTTCGGCGATTTTTTAGGCTTTTCGGTTTTTGTCCGGTCGGATGGTCTTTGAACCGGCTTGGTCTGGGTGGCTTCAGTGATTTCGAGATGGATTTGGGTCCCGGTTCCGAGGGTTATTTCATCCCGCTCGTTCAATTTTTGAGGTTCAGAAAAAACTTGCTGTCCGTTGACAAAAGTTCCATTGGTCGAATTTTCATCAACCACAAAGACGTCGTCGCCATCCCGGAAAAAAGTCGTATTAACCCGTGACAGCCCCGAATCCGGCAAGACTAATTGAGCCGCCTCGGTCCTCCCGATTGAAAGCTCATCCTCGAGCACAACTTCGCGGAGTTCATTATCACTATCAATATGGAGAATTATTTTCTTCATCAAAATTGATTAATTCAACCTTGCTTTGTTTTTGTTGGGAAAGAGGCAAAATTCGCCGCAAATGTTTTCATAGTTAAACAGATTTGCTGAACTCATGTCAAAAAAATTTTGGCGATTTGGCGAATTTCCCGCGTTGATATCGGGTTTTCAGCCTCAATGGTGATGGTCTGCTTCAGAAACTTCTTTGAGCTTTGACAAATCCAGCAGTTTGGCAAAATCGTTAAAATGGAACATCGTGTCGTCTTTGCAGTATTCGCAAAAAAACGTCACATCGTCTCCTAAATACATATCTTTGAGATGATACGCAACAAAACATCCATAACATCGCTGGGCGCGCTTCCCGAATTTAGCCAGAACCTCATCTGTGTCTTCAATCATTCTAGAATTGTTCCCAAAGATGCGAAAAAGTGCAAGGTCACGAACGCGGTAAAGGATAAAATCGCCACTTTCCGCCGAAGCTTTTTTCCTGCAAAAGACACGAAAGACACGAGAAAAAGTCGGCGCGGTGGAGGCTTTAGTTTTAATTTTCGCCCGTTCTCGCACTTTTCGCAGATATTTTCTGAGAAATTATCGAAAATTTATTTATTTTGAAACAACCTTGGCCGGAACCGGAAATTCTTCTCAGTAATTGTCATAAAACTAATAAAAAGTTAGAATCTAAAATTATGGAAAATGAATTTAATCCTGAAGGTTTAGAATTTGATGATTTTTTAGACGAACTCGAAGAGTTTGACGATCCGTTCGAGATCGAAGTCAATGAAGTTGAGACTCGCACGGCGATTTTGACCAAAAACAATATGATTGCGATGTTATGTCTAAAAACGGCTAATGAAGGCGGTGCAATTTGCCGGATTGACCCGCGCGAAGACCGTCCTGCGGTTCAGCTCTACGATGATCCCGAAAAAGCAATCGAGTGGTACACCAAAAGCCTCAGAACCAGCCGCGCTAACGGTTGGCGAATCGCTTATGACGGACTTCCGTTGCGCGGATAAATGCTCTTAACCATAGACATCGGCAACACCACCACCAAATTTGGCGTTTTTGAGGGCGAAAAACTCATCGCCCGCCAGACCATTCCTACCATTCGGCAAAAAACTGCCGACGAAATCTACGAATCAATTCAGGGCCAGTTAAATTATAACTTTCACGGGGTAATTGTTTCGACGGTTGTTCCCGAATTGAACGACTCGATCACCAAACTTGCCGCAAATCATTTCAATTCAACCGCTCTCTTGGTTAATCACGACTTCGATTTCGGTTTCAAAATCAACTATCACCCGCCCGAAAATGTTGGGATAGACCGACTGGTGGCGGCTTACGCGGCGGTCCAAAAGATTGGAAAACCTTGTATTGTTTGTGATTTTGGGACGGCCACGACCATTGATGCAGTCAATCGTGAGGGCGCATATTTGGGCGGCATTATTACGGCAGGAATGAATCTATTGGCGGATTCATTGCACCAACGCACCTCAAAATTGCCAAAAATCGAACTCCGCAGACCCGAAAAAGTGATTGGTGATTCGACCGTTTCGGCCATTCAGGCGGGCGTTTATTTTGGCTATATCGGTTTGGTTGATGGAATTATTACAAGAATGATCAATGAAATGAACGAAAAACCGAAAGTTATTGCAACCGGCGGTTTGGTCAAACTGATCGCTGAAAGTTCAAAAATGATTAAAATCGTGGACGAAAATTTGATGCTCGAAGGTCTCAGGTTGATTTATCAAAAACTCGTCCCCGGCGATAAATAAGTAAGAGAAGCTAAATAAAGTTACCCACCAAGTTTAATGCCGAAACCCGCACGAAGTAAGTGTGCCGAACTTTACGCCCTTACTTCGTGCGGGCTTCGGCAAAGCGAATTCTAAGCAGGTCAGCAAAAGTTTTACGACCTTTTGAAAATCAAGAAAAGTTTGCAAATAGATGATTAACTTGGGTTTTTGGGTTTTCTTCAGTGTCCATTGTCTATGGTTAATTGTGCATTGGTGCTTAAATGGGTAAGGTTATTAAACTTTTGTTACTAAGTAAAAGAGTCAAAATAAGTTGCTCCATTTAGATTGCATTTGTGCAGAAGCCCCCACGAAGTAAGGGCGTAATTGATGGCACACTTACTTCGTGAGGGTTTCTGCATGAAACCAAA
>JANOEF010000767.1:0-15409 GCA_031413075.1 Acidobacteriota bacterium
GTTCGAGCGGTTTTCATTTTAGACAAACCGAATAATCTAACTTCTAAAACTGCGGGAAATTCGACGATTTTCCCGCCCGAGAGGTCCAATCTGCCCAGCATTTCGGCGACTCCGAGAAATCCTTTTTCCTCGATCGGCAGATTTACCACCGATGAACGCCGATAGACCCGGAAACAACTGGTATAGGTGTCGAGCTTGGCGCGTAAAGTGCGCCGATAGAGCCACGATGCGCCTTTTGATAAAAACAGACGCCATCCGGGAACATTTCGCACACTGCCTTTCGGATGATAAGGCGAAGCCGTCACCATATCCATTTGATCGGTCAAAAGCGGGATCATAGTGGCTAATTCGTGCGGATCATAGGTGCAATCGCAATCCATCGAGCAAACTATCTCAGTTTTTGCGGCTTGCAAACCCGTCATAATGCCGGCTGCGACGCCTTGATTGGTTTCGTGTTTGATGATGCTGACGTTTTCTTGGCTGCCGAAAAGTTCCTGTAACAGTTCGAAGGTGTGGTCCTGGCTGCAATCATCAACAAAAATAAAATTTGGCTGATAATTTTCAGCAAGTTCGGCCTCAACGCTTCGCAAAGTGTTGGCCAAATACGGCAAAGCGGATTCTTCGTTGTAACAGGGAATGACCACGCTGACGCTTGGATTTTGGATTTTGGATTTTGGATTTCGGATTGCTGCAATCGGACTTGAGACTTGAGACTTGAGACTTGAGACCTGAGACTCTAACCCTAAAAACTCGCTAACCGTTGTAAAAGCATATTTTTGCAGATTTTCTTTGATAATCCATTCCATTTTGTCGAGTTTTCGATAATGTCGGATTCGATTGTAGGTCGAAGCGGCGTTAATGCGCGGTTGTTCGGCATCTAATTCCCAAACGTGAAAATACATGATAAACGGCTGTTCATATTTATCGGTCCAGTTGTGAACCAAATTGCGCATCAGTGTATAAGGGATCTGGCGAAAATAATTGCCGCCCGAAATCGGTAAAAGTCCTAAGCCGAGATTACGGGTCGAATAGGGAAACTCCCAAATAGCCTGACCGTTGGTGTGAATTTGATGAGCAAATCTTTTGTTTTGATCGTCTTTGCGGGTCGGTAAAAACGAAGCGTCATAAATAAAACCTTCCTCGGCGAGAACCTCAAAAATCCATGAATCTTTCACAAAATTGAGTTTTTCGGCGCTCCGGTAACCGACAATTTTTTGTCCGCAGGCGTTTTCTAAAATTTGATTGGTTTTGCGTAAATCCTCGCGAAATTCGTCGTTGGTGAGGTTTTTTAAACTGCGGTGATAAAATCCGCGACTCGCAACTTCGTGCCCGCGCGCGACGATTTCACGGACTAATTTCGGATTTTGTTCAGCAATCCAGCCAAGCACAAAAAAAGTTGCGGTCGTCTTCAGATCATCCAAGAGATCCAGGGTTTTTAGCGTATTGCGTTCATAGCGAGGCTCAAAATGAGACCAGTTCCGCTGCTGAATCAGATTTTCAAACGCGCCGACGTGAAAATAATCTTCAACCAGAACGGTCAATAAATGTTTTTGATTACTACTTTGCATTTGCTAAAATTTCGACAATTCGCCGAGCCGCTTTTCCGTCGCCAAACGGATTAGGTGTTTGCCGGACAGAATTTATCCAGGTTTCGTCATGGTAATTGGCCCGAAGCATTTCGGAAAGAGAATTTTCGCCGACGAGCTTGGCGACACCTGCCAGAATCGCTTCGGGCCGTTCGGTGTTTTCCCGTAAAACCAGAAGCGGTTTGCCTAAACTCGGCGCTTCTTCCTGCACCCCGCCGGAATCCGAAACGATCAACCAGGCCTTTTTCATCAAAGCTGTAAAATCAACATAATCTAGCGGTTCAAGCAGAAAAATGCGTTCTGTTCCGGCTAAAATCTGGTTGGTGATCTTTCGGACATTTGGGTTCGGGTGGACAGGGAATATCAGACAGGTATCAGTTTGCGCTAAAACAAACTCTCTTAATTCTAGCAAATTGCCGCTCATTTTGTCACCAAAACTTTCGCGCCGATGGGTGGTCAGCAAAATTCGCTTCAAATGATTTGTTTTTTCGAGCAGTTTCGCGACCTGTGCGCTCGGTTTTGAATGATCTAAGACAAAATGGAGCGCATCAACAACCGGGTTACCGGTCAGGAAAATCTGTTCTTTCGCCACTCCTTCGCGTTCGAGGACTTCACCGTTTTGCCCGGTCGCCGCAAAGTGAAAGGTCGCTATCTGCGACACCAGACGGCGGTTCGCCTCTTCCGGGAACGGACTGTAAAGATTTCCTGAACGCAACCCGGCTTCGACGTGACCAACTGCGATACGGCGATTAAACGCCGCCAGAGCGCCGGCCAAAGCCGTCGTGGTATCCCCCTGAACTAAAATGAGATCAGGCTTTTCTTTATCAAAAATCTGATCCAATCCCTGCAGGACTTTGGCGCAGACCGAATTCGGCGTTTGGTTGTCGGTCATCACTTGTAAATCGTAATCAACTTTTATATTAAAAATTTGTAAGAATGGTTTGAGTAAATCGGTGTGTTGACTCGATGAAACGACGACGGTTTCAAAGGCTGAATTATTTTTCAGCTCCAAAATCACGGGCGCCAACTTGATCGCTTCGGGGCGTGTGCCAAAGAGGACGATTACTTTCTTAACTTGTGAAGTTGTCATAAAATTGTTTAGCATCGAATTACTGTCAGTAGCGTCCGGATGAACTGATGCGCTAAGCAGGTCAGCAAAAGTTCTGCGACCTTTTGAAAATTAAGAAAACCTGGCAAATCATTGATTTCATTCGGATTTAGTATTTCTTAATTTTGCATTTTGCATTTTTAATTTTCCATTACTGCTTATCGTTGATTGGACGATTACTTATTTGCTGACGCAAATATTACTAACATAAAGTTTCAACAAATGTTTAATTCCGTTTTACAACTTAAATCAATTGCAATTCTAATATTTTTTACCTTCTTTGCAATTCAAACTTTTTCGCAAACGCCGACCCCGACGCCGGGTGTCCGCGAAGAGGTAGTGGTGACGGCAAATCGCACTGAGACCCGTTTGGATGAAACGCCCGCCAGTATCGTCACCCTCGGACAAAAGCAAATTAAATTGAGCGCTGCGCCCGTCATTGACGATATTTTGCGGCAAACGGTCGGGTTTTCGTTGTTTCGCCGCACAAACAGCCGCCATGCCAATCCGACGACGCAAGGCGCATCTTTTCGCGGAATCGGTTCAAGCGGGGCGAGCCGTTCTTTGGTTCTGGTCGAGGGCGTTCCGCTCAATGACCCGTTCGGCGGTTGGATTGTCTGGAATCGCGTGCCAACTATTGCCATCGAACGAGTTGAAGTCCTGCGCGGCGGAGCCTCAGGTCTCTATGGAAGTTCGGCTTTGAGCGGGACGGTCAACCTCATCCCGCGAAAGTCTGCTGAGAAATTCAACTTTTCCGCCGAAGTTTTTGGCGGAACCCAAAAAACGGTTTCGGGGGCAACATTTTTCGGCTTCAAACATCAAGACTGGACCTTTGATTTTGTCGCCTCAAACTTTCAAACCAAAGGCTACATTGCAGTTGATAAAGCCCAACGCGGATCAGTTGACCAATTTTCCGGCTCCAAAAATTCAAATTTCAGCGGACGGATTGAACGGCAGTTTCAAACAATTGGCAAAGTTTTCGTCAAACCCTCGTATTTTGGCGAAGTTCGCTCGAACGGAACCGGTTTGCAAACCAATCGGACGCATCTCAGACAGCTTGTTGTTGGCGGAGAGCTCGATTTTTCCAATCCAAAATCCAAAATCCAAAATCCAAAATTGAGATGGTTGTTTTACGGCGGAACGCAGGTTTATGACCAAATATTTTCAACGGTTGCAACCAATCGAAATAGCGAAAGTTTAAATCGGATTCAGCGTGTTCCGTCACAGAATTTAGGTTTTTCGAGTCAGTTTTCGACCACCATTAAAAATCAAACTTTGCTCGTCGGCTTTGAAGCAAAAGAAGTGCGCGGCACCAGCAATGAAATTGCTTTTGCAAACAATCGGGCAACTTCGGTAGTTGGTTCGGGCGGACGCGAGAGAACTTACAGCCTTTATTTGCAGGATTTTGCGAAGGTTGGGAAAGTTGTGTTAGTTGGAAATTTACGTTTTGACAATTGGCAAAACTATCGGGCTTTGAGCGCAACCCGACTTCTTTCAACTAATTTAACTACCGCAAATATTTTTCCAAATCGAGACGAAAACGCTTTCAGTCCGCAACTTTCAATTCTGTATCAACTTCCCCAAAATTTCTCGCTTTTTGCGTCTGTTTCGAAAAGTTTTCGCGCTCCGAGTTTGAATGAGCTTTATCGAGCTTTTCGGGTCGGAAGTGTGCTGACACTGGCGAATGAAAATTTGAAAGCGGAACAAGCCACTAATTTTGAAACAGGCGTCAGTTACAGCCAGTCAAATATTTATCTGCGCGGAAACTTCTTTTGGACGATGGTTTCCAATCCCGTTTCAAACGTCACTTTGAGCCAAACACCGAGTTTGATTACGCGCCAGCGGCAAAATGTCGGGCAAACCCGTTCTCGCGGAATTGAACTCGAAAGCGAAACCCGTTGGAGAGATTTTAACTTTTCCATCGGCTATTTGTTGGCAGATTCGCGGGTGGCCCGGTTTCCGGCTAACCAAAGTTTAGAAAACCTGCGAGTTCCGCAAGTTTCGCGGCATCAGCTGACTTTTCAAACTCGCTATGCCCGCAAAGATTGGAGTTTTGCCCTGCAAGGCCGGGCCGCCGCCAAACAATTTGACGATGATTTGAATACTTTTGAACTTGAGCCGTATTTTCAACTCGATGCTTTCGCGGCGAAAAACTTCAAAGAAAATCTGCAGATTTTTATTGGTCTCGAAAACATTTTCAATTCGCGCTATTCGGTCGGAAAAACGCCGATTCGCACCGTTAATTCGCCATTAAATTTGCGGATCGGATTTCGTTGGAGATAAAGTCAAATTTCGGCGATTGACCAAAGATTTGCTATACTCTGTGGGATTAGGGTTGAGGGAAAGATTAGAGTAATTGGTCAAAGAAAATTTAATTATGTCAACAATTGTGGCTGTAAAGAAAAATCGTGTTGCGGCAGTTGCCGCAGATACCTTAATTACGTTTGGAAATACAAAAGAATCTGCCGAGTATGTCGTTAATTGCCAAAAAATTGTAAGTTACAAGGATAATTTTCTGGCCGTTTCCGGCTCATCCAATGTCCAGATTGCGTTGGAAGATTATCTCTTCAAATCAAAAGAAAATATTAAGTTTAAAACAATATCCGAAATTTATCGTTTTGGGCTTTTGTTTCACAAAGAATTAAAGGACAACCATTTTCTTCGGGCTGAAGATAACGATGATGATTTCGAAACATTCAGAGGTGATATTGTAATAGCTAATCCAAATGGTATTTTTGGACTGAGTTCATATCGTTATGTGCAAGAATATTCTAAATTCTACGCCAGCGGAAGCGGAAGCCAATTTGCTCTGGGCGCAATGTTTGCAGTCTATTCTGATGAAGATAAAACTGCCGAAGATATTGCCAGAATTGGAGTTTCAGCCGGAACCGAATTTGATGACGGAAGCGGTTTGCCAATTGATTGCTACACCATCAAACTGAAAAAATAGGTATGAATCAACCCGAACTAAAATTTTTGCATTCTGAAGAAAATTTGATTCAATTAAAATTAGAATATTTTCGTCGTTTTTCGACGGATGATTTAATAAAATCGCTGAAGCTGGAACAAGAAGGTGCGTTGAAAACTAAAAGAGACGGAACAATGATGGACGGACATCATCGAATAAAAATTCTGATTGAGCGAGGAATTGATGTCAATCAACTTCCGCGTGAGATTTGGGAGAGAATTGTTGAATGAAAGCTAAGGTTTATTGGACACAGGAAAGATTCCCTGGACGGATTGCATTAGTTCCACGTCCGCGTGGTGGTGATTGGTTGGAAGATGAAGCATCAGCCTGGGTAAATGAAGGTCTTAATGTAATTGTTTCAATGTTAGAACCAGAAGAAGTTGAATCTTTTGGACTTGAGCAAGAGAAAGAATTTTGCCAATTAAATGGAATTGATTTTTTTTCTATTCCGGTCGTAGATCGCGGTGTTCCGATTATGAACGAGCACCTTTTTAAACTATTGAGAAAGTTAAAAATGATTCTTTTACAGGGAGATAATATTGGTATTCATTGTCGTCAAAGCATCGGGCGTGCCCCGTTATTAGCAGCCTTATTAATGATTTTGTTGGACATTGAGCCAAAAGAAGCATTTGCTCAATTAAGCCTGGCACGAGGTTTAGAGGTGCCCGAAACATTAGAACAACAGAAACTGGTCGAAAATTTTTATAATGAATCTTCAGTTGTCTTAGTCTGAATATGCAATTTACTTTTTTCCTAATCCAAATCGGCGAATTGTTCAAGGGCAATATCAATTGGCGGGGAGTTTTGCATCTGGTCACGTTTATTGTGATGGGCTTGATCGTAATTGGTTTTAGCGCGTTTTTTATCAGGATCGCCTGGAAGGCCCGCAAAAATAAATGACCGTTGAAATTGTAATTGTTTTGACAATTTTCGTGGTTGCAGTATTGTATTCGTCTGTCGGGCACGGTGGCGCATCCGGTTATTTGGCAGTGATGGCTTTATTTGCGATTGCACCGGAAACTACCAAACCCACTGCTTTAATCTTAAATCTATTTGTTGCGTTAATTGCCTTTGTCCAATTTTACCGCGCCGGAAATTTTGACCGGAAAATATTTTTACCTTTTGCCATGGCTTCAATTCCGTTCGCGTTTGTGGGTGGAATGATACATTTACCGACGGCGGTCTATAAGGTAATTTTGGGGGTTGCGTTGATGTTAGCGGCAATCCGTTTGGCGATAAATCTGAAATCGGAAAGTGAAATCAAGCCGCCGCAGATTTGGATTTGTTTATTGATTGGAGCAGGCTTGGGTTTTGTCTCAGGACTGATTGGCATCGGGGGTGGAATTTTTTTGACTCCGATTTTACTATTGACCAATTGGTCGGAAACGAAAAAGGCGGCGGGAGTGTCGGCTCTATTTATTTGGGTTAATTCGTTTTCGGGACTGTTAGGAAATTGGCTGTTGGGCAAAGATTCGCAAATTTCTAATTTACCAACCATTGTTTGGTTTTGGATTGGGACAGCCATTGTTGGCGGGTTAATTGGTGCAACATTAGGGAGTTATCACCTAAATTCGCTGATCTTGCGCCGTGTTTTGGCTTTTGGCTTGATGGTTGCAGGGGCGAAACTGATTTTTAGTTAAAAATGAGTATGAAAAAATTAATTGAATGCGTTCCAAATTTCAGCGAAGGACGCGATTTAAGTATTATTAAACGAATTACGGACGAGATCGAAAAAATTGATCGCGTTAAACTGCTTGATGTTGATCCAGGCGCGACCACCAATCGAACGGTGGTGACGTTTGTCGGCACTCCCGATGAAGTCGTCGAGGCGGCTTTTCAAGCGGTCAAAAAAGCTCAGGAACTGATAGATATGCGCCATCACAAGGGCGATCATCCACGATTCGGAGCGACCGATGTCTGTCCGTTGGTGCCGATTTCGGGAGTTTCGATGGACGAAGTTGCCGAATTTGCGCGAAAGCTCGCGAAACGCATCGGCGAAGAACTCAACATTCCGGTTTATTGCTACGAAAATGCGGCAACCGAAGAAAAACGCCGAAATCTTGCCAATTGCCGTGACGGCGAATACGAAGGCTTAAAAGATAAAATTTCGAGTCCCGAATGGAAACCCGATTTTGGTCCGGGTGAATTGAGCGAAAGTGTGGCTCGCTCGGGTGCGACTGCGGTCGGGGCGCGGGATTTTTTAATCGCCGTTAATTTTAACTTGAACACCACCTCTACTCGCCGGGCCAACGCGATTGCTTTTGACGTCCGCGAAAAGGGCCGCCCGAAGCGTGAAGGGAATCCGATCACCGGCAAAATTATCAAAGACGACAATGGGGAGCCGGTGATGATTCCCGGCACTTTGAAAGGAACCAAAGCCATCGGCTGGTTTATCGAAGAATACGGCATCGCGCAGGTTTCGATGAACATTACCAATCTTTCCGAAACTCCTTTGCACGTGGCTTTTGATGAAGTTTCGGAAAAAGCCAATGCTCGCGGAATTCGCGTCACGGGGCTTGAAATTGTCGGATTAGTTCCCAAAAAAGCTATTCTTGAGGCCGGAAAATATTACCTCGCCAAACAACGCCGATCGCTCGGAATCGCCGAGTCCGAAATTGTCAAAATTGCCGTTAAATCAATGGGATTAGATGACTTAAAGCCTTTCCCGCCGAACGAAAAAATTATTGAGTATGTTTTAGAATCTGAAAATATAAGTAAAAAATTAGTTGATTTAACCTGCACCGATTTTGCCGTTGAAACGGCTTCAGAATCACCGGCCCCCGGCGGCGGCTCGATTTCGGCTTATTTGGGGGCCTTGGGTGCGGCTTTGGCTACGATGGTTGCAAATTTATCCTCGCACAAAGCCGGCTGGGATGACCGTTGGCAAGAGTTTTCCGAGTGGGCGGTGAAGGGGCAGAAAATCAAAGATGATCTATTATTTTTGGTTGACGAGGACACCAATTCGTTCAATAAGGTGATGGATGCTTTTGGGCTGCCAAAAGGCACCGACGAGGAAAAAACCATCCGAAGCACCGCTATTCAGGAAGCGACCAAAGACGCGGCCGAGGTTCCTTTGCGAACGATGGAGCGCGCTTTTGAGGCGTTTGAAATCATCAAAGCGATGGCGGAGAACGGAAATCCAAACAGCGTAACCGACGCCGGGGTCGGTGCACTATGTGCCAGATCGGCGGTGATCGGCGCCTTTTTGAACGTCAAAATAAATGTCAGCGGATTGAAAGATAAAGAATTTGCGGAAAATTTACTGGACAAAGGCGCCGAAATTGAACGAAAAGCGATTCAATTGGAAGCCGAAATTTTGGAGATTGTAGCTGGTAAAATCAATTCATAAGTCAGGCGTTTCGAGTTGCGTCGTGAGACGTTTTATCGCCTGGCAGTAAGCGCATAAATGCGCCACTCTAAACTTTTTTCAGGAACTTTTGGTGTTTGGGAATTCGTTCAGATAGATAGGAATTATTAGCAAGTTACACAAAACAGGATTGATTGCCTGACGAAATTTCGATGAATGGTAAAGCAACTTTTGCAAGGGGGAGCTAATCCAAGAGATTGAAAATGAGCAGAAAAAGCAGGATGAAAAACTTGAAATTGGTAATGCAAATTATGTTTTTGTGTTTCTCTCTGGCTGCCTCACTCTCCGCTCAATCAGGACGGATCAAACCAATTGAGACACCAACTCCGAAACGCTCACCAGGCGCTTATAATCCGACCGAAATTGGTGAAACCGCAACCGTAAAACCTGCGCCAACCGCAACGTCTGCAACAATTGCTAAAAGAGATGACGATGACATTATCAAAGTCGAATCTGTTCTGGTTCCGATCCCCGCCTCAGTTTTGGATTGGCAGGGGCAAACTATCCGCAATCTTAAATTAGAAGATTTTGAACTCCGAATCAACGGTCAGACGGCGGAAATCAGCGAGGTTGCACAGTCCCAATCCCCGGTCAGCCTGGCCTTGCTTTTCGATAATAGTTCGAGTGTTCTGCAAGCCCGCGAGTTTGAAAAAAAAGCGGCCATTCGATTTTTCAGACAGGTCATTCGCCCTGATAGAGATCAGGTTGCGCTCTATAGTGTGGCGACTGTGACGCGTCTCGAACAACCTTTGACCCGAAATGTTTCGCAACTGATTGCGGCGATTGAAAGTTTTGAAAAACCCGAGGGGGCAACGCAGCTTTTAGACGGAATCATTCAGGCGGCGGAGTATTTGCGCGATTATCCAGGTCGGCGGGTGATCGTGATCGTCTCGGACGGCGAAGACAATTTGAGCGATTCGAGTCTGGAAGCGGCCGTCAAAGCCGTTCAACTCTCCAATTGTCAGGTTTATGTGGTCAAAACAACCGAGTTTGAAAACCTGCAGCGCACCGGTAGTCGGGCCGGAAATGCCAACGTGCGAGCCTTGATCGCCGAACGCAGAATGCAGGAAATTACCTCAGACACCGGCGGCGCGGTTTATTCACCGGTGGACGAAGATGAATTAAATCAAGCTTTTATGCGGATTTCTGCCGAACTTGCCGAACAATATATCTTGAGTTATTACCCTGAAACTACCGGCGAAAAAGGAAAGTTTCAAACCATCACGCTCAATGTCAAAAACAAAAAAGATTTGACTCTCCGCACCCGAAAAGGTTATTACATTCCCAAGAAAAATTGATAATGGAGAACGGATAATGGATAATGCCGAAAGATTTGATTTTCCATTATCAATTATCAATTATCAACTTTTCATTATGCTTGAAGAATATTTGCGACAATTTCTCGAACACCTGCGCTATGAGCGAAATGTGAGCCAACATACTTTGCGAAACTACTCCAGCGATTTGGAACAATTCCGCGACCATCTGGCAAAAATCGGCGCCTTAAAAATCAAAGTTGATGAAGTTGACCATTTGACGATTCGTGAATGGATGGCTTCGCTCCACAGTTTGAATAAAAAGAAAACTTCAATTGCCCGCAAACTTGCATCATTACGCACTTTTTTTCAATTTCTGGTGCGCGAAGGAGTTTTGGAGACCAATCCGGCCAAATTAGTGGCGACGCCTCGTATCGAACGAAAACTACCGAATCATCTTTCGATGGAAGACGCTGTCCGCTTTATCGAAACGCCCGATTTACAGACCGATTTAGGCAAACGCGACCGCGCTATTTTAGAATTTCTTTATGCAACCGGCGTTCGGGTCGGTGAACTGGTTAATTTAAATCTGAAAGATATTGATTTTCGGGAAAAGCTCGTTCGCGTCACGGGCAAACGCAAAAAGCAACGCATTTTGCCTTTTGGCGAACCTGCCTTGCAAGCCCTGATGTTTTATCTCAACGAAACCCGCCCCGTTTTTTTGAATAATTGTCCGCCGAGTGAGCGTGATGAAAATGTGGTTTTTCTCAATTATCAAGGGACACGAATTACCACTCGTTCGGTCGGGCGGATGGTGGATAAATATATTAAACTTTGCGTAGAAATTAACCGCGATATTTCACCGCACAGTCTCCGACATTCTTTTGCCACGCATTTGCTTGATTCCGGTGCGGATTTGCGCGACATTCAGGAATTGCTCGGACACGCCAGACTTTCAACCACGCAGATTTACACCCAAGTTTCGATGGAAAAACTGATTGAAGTTTATGACAAATCGCATCCGAAAGCCTAGTGGAAGGCAAAAGGTAAAAGTAAAAAGGCAAAATTTAACTTTAATTTTTATTGCTCCGGCGCAAGCCAAACCATTGCGATTCTGATTGCTAAAGCCAAGAGTCCGAGCAAAAAGAAAAAATATTCGAGAGCTAGAAAAATATTGAGCGCGATGATTTTTGTCTCGCCGAGCAGGGCAAATCGGCGGACGCAAAATGAGATTATTATCAGTAAAATGCTGGCGGTGATAATCGAAGCCAGAAACATAAACCAACTTGTGTAAAGCAGAAAATGGGGCTTCGGTATTCCTGTCAGTTTCGTCCACAAACCTGTGCAAATCGCTAATTCAAGCGTAATCAGCCATTTGCTCCAATCCTGCAGCAGTTTGTATGATTCGACCATTGCTAACGAGCGTTCAAAATTCCAAACTTCCTTCATCTTTTTTCCTCACAATCAAAATTTATCAAGATTATATTGGATTAATCGAGCACCGTCATCTTTTTTCGGTAATTTGTCTTTGCAGGGTTTTCTGATAAAGATTAATTGATAAAAAATAAGAAATTAGACGCGGAAAAACGCTGATTAGGCTGATTGATGCTGATTGTTTTCAATTCTTTCCGCGTCAATCAGCCCCATCCGTAAAATCAGCGTCTAATTTTATTCGATTTTAGTCGCAAAATAGTTTTTATCAGAAAATCCTGTTTGTCTTTGTCAATAAATTCTGCACGAACACGCCCGTTACTCGACACAAATTATTGAGAAATTCCCTGATTGGGCGTATGCTCAAAATATGAGTGAACAAATTCTTGACGATTCTGATTTTGAGATTATTGACGTGACTCCAAAACCCGCGCCTAAACCCCGTTGGCGGTTGTGGATTATTTTGGCGGTTGTTTTTGTTTCGATTCTGAGCCTGCCGAGTTTGATTGGGATTTATATCAACTCGCTGTGGTTTGATTCTCTCGGGTTTTCAGCCGTTTATTGGTATCAGTTCAAACTAAAACTGGCTCTGTTTTTTGCGTTTGCGCTACTGACGTTGTTTATTTTGCGGGGCGCATTGTGGTTGCTGGCGCGAGCCTTTGCCGAACACGCGGTTGCCCCGAGACAAATTGTTCTCAACAATGAGCAGACCGTGATGTTTGAACCTGGTGTTTTTCTGAAACCGTTAGCATGGATCGTTTCGATAATTTCTGCACTGGGCTACGGTCTGTTTTTTAGCGGAAACTGGGAAAAATTTGCGCTCTATTTTAATCAGCAGGCGATGGCCATGACCGATCCGATCTTTAACCACTCGGTCAGTTTTTATTTGTTCACGCTCCCGATTTATGAGCTGTTGAGCAGTTGGTTCTCGAGACTCGCATTCATCTTTTTAATTGCCGGTGTCGTTTATTCGCTGGCAACGCTGGCCAAAAATGACACGGCCAAAAAAACTCGCTATCTGACGTTGTCAATCGGGTTGGCGTTGGTCGCATTGACGCTGGCCTTTGGTTTTTATCTTGACCGTTATGCGTTTTTGTGGCGTGACCATCAGACATTTACCGGGGTCACTTATACCGAGTTTTATTACATTTTGCCGGGTTTGTTTATTCTCACAATTGCTTTGTTAATCTCTGCGGTCATTGCATTTATCAACGCCTTTGTGACCCGTAATTGGCGGGTTTTGGTCGGAGCCGGCGCGTTGCCGATTCTGGTTTATGTGATCGGACTGGTCGTGGTTCCGGGCTACGTCCAAAGTTTTATCGTCAAACCGAATGAATTAGACCGCGAAACGCCTTTTATAGAGAACAACATTACCTGGACACGAACGGCTTTCCAATTAGATAAGATCGAAGTTCAGGATTTTCAGGCGGAGACGACCGCCGCTTCGTTTGACATCGAAAAGAATCGTCCGACAGTTGACAATATTCGCCTCTGGGATCGTCCCGAATTACAATCTACGCTCAAACAACTTCAGGAGATTCGCAATTATTATGATTTCACGACCGTGGATGTTGACCGCTACAAAATTGATGGACAAAAGCGTTTGATGATGGTTGCCGCCCGTGAATTGGATGTCACCAGGCTGCCCGAAGCCTCGCGTAATTGGGTCAATCAAAAACTGACTTACACCCACGGTTACGGGGTAACGATGAATACGGCGAATGGTTTTACGACCGAAGGCCGTCCGCAATTTGTCATTTCAAATATGCCGATTGAATCAACCGCGCCCGAATTAAAATTAACCCGTCCGCAGATTTATTTTGGACAAAAAACCGATTCGGATGTTTATGTCCGTACCAACCAAAAAGAGTTTGATTTTCCGCAGGGCGATTCAAACACTTACACTACGTATGAAGGAACCGGCGGGATTGCCATCGGGAGCGGGTTGCGCCGCCTTGTTCTGGCGTGGACGTTAGGCGACCTGACCAAACTTCCTTTTTCGGATGATGTGACCAGCGAGAGCCGTGTTTTGATGCGCCGCAATATCTCGGAACGCGTGAAAACAATTGCACCGTTTTTAATTTATGATGAAGACCCGTATATCGTGGTTGATGCCGGCGGCAGATTGGTGTGGATGATTGACGCTTTTACTGAAACCAATCGTTATCCGTATTCGCGCCATTTCCAAGCCCAGGGCAAAAACGTCAATTACCTCCGCAACAGCGTCAAAGTGACGATTGATGCCTACAATGGCGATGTCAATTTTTACACTTTTGATGATGAAGATGCGCTCTTGAAAACCTATCAAAATATGTTCCCGACCATGTTTCAATCAGCCGACAAAATGCCCGCCGATTTGCGCGAACACGTTCGTTTCCCCGAAACAATGCTCGAAACCCAAGCTCAGGCTTACGGGCTGTATCACACGACCAATCCGAAAATATTTTTCCAACGCGAAGACGTTTGGACGCAAGCCGGGGTTGTGACCAAAGGGGAAAACAATAATCAACCGCAATCTTTGAAGCCATATTTCGTTTTGGCACAACTGCCGAACAGCAAAGACGGACTCGAGTTTGTCAAAATCTTAACCTTTACTCCGGCCAACCGTAACAATTTAATTGCACTCATGGCCGGACGCACTGACGGCGAAAATTATGGCAAACTAATGGTTTATTCCCTGCCCAAATCGCGCTTTATTGACGGCCCGCTTCAAATCGAAGCCCGCATTGACCAGGACCCGACACTCTCGGGGCAATTCACGCTCTGGAATCAACAAGGCTCAAAGGTCAAACGCGGAAACTTGATAATTATGCCGATCGGTACTGGTTTGTTGTATGTCGAGCCGATCTATTTGCAAGCCGAGCGCAGTCCGATGCCCGAACTGCGGCTGGTCGTTTTGGCGACGCAGGAAAAACTGACTTACGCCGCGAATTTTGAAACGGCATTAACTCAATTACTGGCCGACTCGCCAAAGACAGCCCCCCAAAAGAACGAAAATACAAAGCCGGATACCAGCGTCAAACCCCAATCAGACAATGAATCTCAATCAGTCGACAGGCTGATCAAACTCGCGGCGCAGACTTTCGCCGATTACCAGCGGTTGACCAGCGAGGGCAAACTTGGTGAAGCCGGACAAAAACTCGATGAGCTCAAAAATATCCTAGCGGAATTGCAAAAGCGTTAGAATTGTTAAGATCGGGCAGTTATTTAGCAAAATGTTGGCGGAAAACCTTATCTGAACGGGCTGGGATCGGCGGGGGCGGCATAGTTAGGTGTGTGCTGATCAAACTGGGGGTGGTGCGGATCCGTCGCCATCCTCTTCAAGGATTTCGGCAGTCAATTAAGTGGCGAAGCGCGAAGACTTTTCGTCGCAGCGCGATGAGTTTGTTTGGCAAGACCCGGTTGAGCGGATGTCACGCGACGTTTGAATCCACCGCCGAGGCGGGCGGAAGTTCGCCTGTTTGCGGGCTATGGCTTCGTGAACGGCGTTTTACAGGACTTGTTTGCAGGCAGGCACGCCAGGCGGGTTTCTTGAAACTCACAAACGACCTTCCAATCATTCGATCGCGTCTCTCGGCGGTTTCGGTGAGGCAGTCTGAAAGCGGCGGTCAGGCGACTTTTGCGAGCCCCGGGGCGCGAAGAAGTCAAAATGATGCAAAATGAAGAGAAATGCGAAGGACCAATTGCAAATGA
>JANOEF010000768.1:0-3303 GCA_031413075.1 Acidobacteriota bacterium
CGGCACCACGCAGGCTGCAAGGTGAAATACACGGTCATTCGACCGAGTTGGTTGTACGGCCCGCGTGATCGGGCGACACTTGCACGGTTAACCCGGATGATTCGTGATGGCAAGGCCAAGTTGCTCGGCTCGGGCGACAACCGCCTAAACGTCGTCCACGCTGCAAACGTGGCCGAAGGGTGCATCCTCGCGGCGGACAATCCCAGCGTACCGTAAAGTCTCCAGCCTCAATCGTCGGTCTATTATTCGCTCCAATGAACGAGAAATCAGCTTTGCTCAGCTTAAAGGTTAAAGTTCTGCTTTGCCCGGGTTCAAGCAAAATTTTCGCAAATCTTTTGACTCGTTTTCCCGGAGGCGAAAGACTGGCTACTTCGTCACGCAAATAGAGGATCGCCGTTTCCTTTCCGGCGCGTTTTCCGGTGTTGGTAACTTTGAACGAAACATTGATCTCGCCGGTCATCGCAATTGATTTTCGGTCGAGTTTCAGATCGCTGTATTCAAAACTGGTGTAACTCAGCCCATGCCCGAAATTAAACTGCGGGCTGGTCGCGACATTCCCGAACGCGGTTTCTTCAACCTCGAAGATCTTATGGTCATAGGTCAAATAATTATGCGGATGACGCGGATAGGTGAACGGCAGTTTTCCATTCGGGTTATAATCGCCAAACAGAACGTCCGCGATTGCCCGGCCGCCTTCATTGCTTGGGTAATAAGCCAACAAAATTGCCGAGATTTTATTTGCAATTCGACTGATCAAACGCGGACGACCCTCGGCTAAGACAAGAACCACCGGCTTTCCAGTCGCAATTATCGCATCTGCAAAATTGAGCTGCGTTTCCGACAACGCCAAATCCGTAATGTTTCCAGGTGTTTCGGTGTAAGTTCCTTCGCCCAAACATAGAACGACAACATCGGAATTCCTGGCTTCGTCAACTGCTTTTTTGACATTGACCTCATCATCAGTCATCGTCGGCGATGAAACTCGCGAAGCATTTGGTTGTTGGATAAACCGCGTTCCCTGGACGAACTTAAAATTTGCCTTGCCGAGTTTTGCTTCGATCGCTTTTTGAATTGTCAATTTGCCGGGCGGATAGAGACTCGGTTCCGAACCTTGCCAGGTCCAGGTCCAACCACTATTGAGGGCAATCAGTGAATCGGCGGACGGACCGGTCACGAGAACTTTTTTGTTTTTCGAGATCGGCAAAATATTACTGTCATTTTTGAGCAAGGTCAGTGATTCGCGAGCCGCCTGCAAACTGACATCCGCATATTCGCTTTTACCAAAATTGTTCTTGACGGCAGGATTTGGCAGCGGATCATCAAAAAGCCCAAGTTCAAATTTCACCCGCAAAATCCGGCGGACCGCATCATTGATTCGTTCCATCGAGACTTTTTTCTCTTTGACGAGAGCGACGAGATCATCGCAAAACGTCAGTTTCGACGGCACCATATTCATATCAACGCCGGCATTGATGACCATCATCGCGGCTTCTTTTTCGTCTTTGGCCACCTTCCATTGGGTCACGAGTTTTATCGTATCTTCCCAATCCGAGACAATAAAACCGTCAAATTTCATTTCACCTTTCAAAACATCGGTCAACAAATATTTATTGATATGTCCCGGGACACCATTGATTTCACCCGAATTGACCATCACTGTTCTGGCACCGGCATCAACCGCCGACTTGAATTGCGGCAAATGATATTCGCGAAGGACATTTTCAGGAATCAAGGCGGTCGTTCGGTCCCGTCCGCTGAACGGAAAACCATAACCAACGTAATGCTTCAAACTTGAGGCGACATGCTTCTCATTGCGGACATCATTTCCCTCCAATCCGCGAACAAACGAAACGCCCATTAATTTGATCAGATACGGGTCTTCGCCAAAAGTTTCCCAGAGCCTCGGCCATGTCGGTTGGCGGCCAATGTCCAAAACCGGCGAAAAACTCCACGGGATTCCGGCAGATCTCGTTTCCATGGCGGTTATTTCAGCCGCACGCTGCATGAGAGCCGGATTCCAGGTGGCAGCCATTCCGATTTGTTGTGGAAAAAGCGTCGCACCTTTCACGTAATTCGCACCGTGAATCGAATCAATTCCGTAAATTACCGGAATCTGCAATCGCGTTTTCTTGGCGGCGGATTGGATTGCTCCGAGCATTTCCCACCATTTTTCGACCGGCAACGAGTGTCCGTTGACATTTTGGAGCGAACCTATCCTATATTTTACGACCGCCTTTTCGAGTTTTTCTTCGTCAATTTGAATCTCTGAATCACGACCCTTCGTAACCTGACCAACTTCAAGGTCTGTCATCTGCCCGACTTTTTCTTCGAGCGTCATTTTCTTAAGTAACGCTTCGATTTTTGCCGAGTTATCTTTCAGTTTCGGACGCTGAACTACCTGGCGAAAATATGCATCGCTATCAGCAATTTCGGTCGAAACGGCGTCTTTTGAAGTTTGCGCATAAACACGAATCAGTTGCGGCGAAAACATTTGCCAACCAATTGCGAATAACAAAAACACGGTCGTCACTTTCATAATCGATCTATTTCAGAGTAAAAGTTTCTTTGAGGTTGCCAATCATTACGGTAAAGTCTCCCGCCTCAACAGTTGGTTTATTATTCGCTCCGATGAATGAAAAATCAGCCGAGTTTAATTTGAATGTCAGCGTTTTGCTTTGGCCCGGATCAAGCGAGATTTTCGCGAATCTCTTGACCCGTTTTCCCGGAGGCGCGAGACTGGCTACTTCGTCACGTAAATAAAGGATCGCAGTTTCCTTACCGGCGCGTTTTCCGGTGTTGGTAACTTTGAACGAAACATTGATTTCGCCCGTCATCCCAACTGATTTTCGATCGAGTTTCAAATCGCTGTATTCAAAACTGGTGTAACTGAGCCCATGCCCGAAATTAAACTGCGGGCTGGTTGCCACATTCCCGAACGCGGTTTCTTCAACCTCGAAGATCTTGTGATCATAGGTCAAATAATTGTGCGGATGACGCGGATAGGTGATCGGCAATTTTCCGTTTGGATTGTAATCACCGAAAAGCACGTCAGCGATTGCGATTCCCCCTTCGTTACTTGGGTTAAGCGCCAGCAAAATCGAAGAAACTTTATCAGCAATCCGATTGATCAGACGCGGACGCCCCTCTACCATCACCAAAACGACTGGTTTGCCCGTCGCAATAATTTTTTCTGCAAATTTCAATTGTGTTTCCGAAAGGGTTAAATCCGTCAGATTTCCGGGCGTTTCAGTATAAGACCCCTCACCTAAACATAAAACTACGACATCCGAATTTTTCGCTGCC
>JANOEF010000769.1:0-2728 GCA_031413075.1 Acidobacteriota bacterium
AAACCGAAAAAACTGAAATCCAAAACCGTCTCAAATTATTGGAAGATGACCTCAACCAAAAACGAAATGCCGTGACCGAAGAAGTCGAAGGCAAAAGCCGGACCGGAAAAGGTGGATATGGGATCGCCGCCACGCTAAAAGATAAAGCCTTCGCCGATGCCAACCAAAAATATAATGATTACAAAACCGAATCCGCCGAAAATTTAGGACAAATCAACACCCGTTTGAGCGAAATTCGCCAAGAAATTGAGGCTCAAACTACACTCGCCGACCAAACTTTTCAAGGCGCAGACGGAACTCTGGCACGTCACGCCGCCCTCATTGATATTGTCACCGGCAGCGTCGGCGCAGCGTTAAAATATTTCCCCATCTTCATAATTTTAATACTGATTGAAATTCTTCCTTTTTCGCTTAAGGTTTTCAGCCAAAAAAAAGATAGTTACGAAGAACTGCTGGAAGTTGAAGAAACCAAACATATTGGCGAAATCAAAGACCGCAACGACCTTGAAAAAGCAAATTTGATTAGCTCACGCGAGTTACAAAAAGCCATTGCCAAAAGAATTTTGCGAGAATTGGCACACGGTAAAATCGAAAATATTACCGATTCAAACGAAAAAGGAGTTGCCGTAGTTTTGCAAACCGAAGCCTTGCAAGTAATTGAAAAAGAGGCATTTATGAGAATTGAAAAGACTATTGATGCAGAGAAATTTGGTCAAGAAGTTACTGTTGAAATAATTGGAGACACAACCTTTCAATTTCTTTTACAACTACCTAAAAACGGCGAAAAAACGCTTTCGCTTAAAACTATTCGCGGCGACCTTGCCAAAATCGGCAAATTGATTGAAGAAAAACTTGGTGAAAAAGTTCAGTTAGTCAAAGTGTTTTCGTCCAAAATGCGGGAAGTTTCAGCAAGTTTGCCGTTACTCGCCCAAATCGAAAATGACGGTAAAATATTTTTACAATTTGAGACAGTCAGAGGAAATTAATGCACACTTTCGACAAAATTTATCCGCCCAAACTCGAAATTTTTCGGAGTTACGAAAATCTGTTGCCAAAACTGAAAAGTTTGGTGCGCCACAGTTTTCCGTTCATCCTCAAAATTTCGATTGGCGGGTTTGTTTTGTTGAGTTTACAAGTTTTAGCCATTGGCAGTTGTGACCGTTTGGGCATTTCACCGAAAAACAGTTTTTTAGTTTCAAGTTTGTTATATATCGTCGGACTCGGAGTTTTAGCTTTAGTTGGAAGTCTCAAAACCTCTGAATATGTGGCAGAAATTGGCGAAACATTGAACCCGAAAAATATCAGTGAACCAATCTGCAAAATGTTGATTATTCGCAAAAAAGGAGAGCAAAAACAATGATCACAAGATTCATCATACAAAAACTTCAAATAAAATCGGTGCGCCTGTGTCTGTTGATCTTAGCGATTTTTTGGACACTTTTCGCCGTTATTTTTTACGCTTCATATCAGGCAGCAGGCGCACATTTGCAAACCAACGACCCTCGAATTATGCAAAATCGTTCAGAACTGCAAGTCTTTTTCGCACCGCTTTTATTGAACGCCGGCGAAGAATTTTCCGCCACGGATTTGACCGAATATTTAGACGAACTTGGTTACGAAAATCGCCTTGACGCAATCGCCGGAAGCTATTCGGTTGATAAAAATTCCGTTAGTTTTGTTCCACGCTCCGCTATTTTTGAATCGGCAACCCTGACTTTTGAAAAAAAACGTCTGGCAAGAATCTCCGTTAAATCGCAAATGGTTGAAAAGATTGAGATTGAACCGTTGCCGATGCGCTCATTTATCAAATTTGTCAATGACGATTCTTTGCGCGAACAACGTGTTCGCCGAATAGTTTTGATGCCCGACGCGATTCCCGAAACGCTCGCTGATGCAGTCACAAGTGCCGAAGATAAAAGGTTTTTCGAGCATCACGGCGTTGATGTTTTCGGCATCGGTTATCGGCTCATTACACTTCGCGGAGGCGGTTCGAGTATTACTGCCCAACTTATCAAAAATAATGTTATCAAAAATTCAAATGAAGAATTTTGGCAAAGATATTTAGGCTTTTTGCCCGAAACTATGCAACGCAAATTGATGGAAATTCCGTTTGCGATTGCTGCCGAAGAAATGATGTCAAAAAACGAGATTTTGGCGGCATATCTTTCAATGACTCCGCTCGGTGCATCCCACGGCGTAGAGCTTCACGGCGTAATCACTGCCAGTCAAGAATACTTTGGCAAATCTATCTCAGAATTGAGTTTAAGCGAATCAGCGATGATTTGCGGGATGATTCACAAGCCGTCTTTTTATGTCAATTTAGCACGCAAAAATGATTACGAAAAACTAATCGGCAGACGCAATCGAATTTTGGATTTGATGCGCCGCAACCATCCCGAAAAATATTCGGATGAAATAATTGAAAAGGCAAAAAATGAGCCGTTGAAATTCGTCTTTGCGAGCGTGAACCGCACGGAACGACCTGCCGACGCTTACAGCCGACTATTTTCGGCGTATGTCGCTAATCATTTGCCCGAAAACTTGGCAGAAATCCGCGAAACCGAAAGCAATTTACAAGTTTTCACTACACTTGATTATCGTCTGCAAAAAAGCACAACCGAAGTTTCGGAAAAATCGATCGCCGAAATCACCAAAAAGGTTTATGCCGAATGTGTTCGACAACAACCTGCAAAAGTGGATTGCAAAGAAGTTAAACCGCAAGTTTCGC
>JANOEF010000770.1:0-4974 GCA_031413075.1 Acidobacteriota bacterium
CGAAGCTGATCGGTTGAACCGTCAGGTAAATTTTGTGAACGATCCTGGCCATCGGCCGAAAGCGTGATCTGCTGATTTAAAGTCGAAGCTAATATCGCTTGCTGACCGCGAATTTCAATGGCTAACTGCTGCGGTGATTCCAATTTTTCTTCTAAATCGCGTTGGGCATTGCTATTTTGGGCATTCCCGCTTCGGATAGCATCACTCACTACTTCGCGGACATTATCGCTCCGCGATTCGTCTAATTGATAAGTTCCGGTTAAATAGCTGGTGCCGTAGTTGGTATTGGTTCGGCTGGTTGACGAAGTGTTCCAGCTGTTTGTAAGACCGTAATTTGAAGCCAGTTTATCAAGCAAATCGCGAACTGCTTTCCAATCATTGAGCGATTTGGCATTAAGTTTTAACCGTAAAATGTAATCGTTCAAATCTTTGGCGGTCGTGAGCATTTGACTGACATCTTTATCTGAATCACGTCCGGCGGCCAGGTTATCCCGCAAACCTTCAATATCATCCCGTAAATCCTTGAGTGAATCACTGATTTTGGTTTCGTCCGTTTGGTTGACGGTGTTACGATTTACTTCGTAATTGATATTGTATTGAAAATCATCAATTTTGATGCTGAGATTGCTTAAAAGTTCATTCATTTGACGTTCATTGGTAGAACTTTGGGCAAAAATATTTAAAGCTAACAGACCGATCATAAAAATTGCGGAAATTTGACGGCTAAACTTATTCATTTGGTTCTCCTTGTTGGCGAAAAAACTCGTCTAAAAGTGGCATAGCATTTTTTGTGCCATAAAATTAGTTGCTCTAAGAATAGCAAAAAGTTGTCAGGCAAAAAGGTTTTTTGTGTTAAAATCATCGTAAGTAAAGGGGGCTTTTACGTTCAGTAAAAGGGAATTTAAGATGTCTGACAATAATTATAAAACAATCATTCATTACGCGAAAGACGAATTTTTTATTGGCACCAGTCCCAGTGGACATGCCATAACTATTGACACTAAGGGTGATAGGCACGCCGCCCCGACTCCGATGGAATTACTCTTGATTGCCGTTGGCGGCTGCACGGCGGTTGATGTCATTTCTATTTTAGAAAAGAAACGGCAAATCGTGACCGATTATAAAATCGAAGTGACGGCGGAAAGACGTGATGAGCATCCACGCTCATTTTCGAAAATATTTGTTCACCATATCGTGTATGGACATCACGTTTCAGAACAATCCGTGGCGCGGGCGATTGAACTTTCGGACGAAAAATATTGCTCCGTGGCGGCTACTGTCCGCCCGACGGCTGAGATTGTCACCAGTTTTGAAATAATTGAAACGGCAGAAAAAGCTGCCAGCGTGTAGGCCGAGACAATGGACTCGGTCGGATAGAATTTAACATTTAGCGATAGTTGTTTCAAAAATCAGGTTTCATCTTTATCAACCAAAAGGTATGGATTGAACCCGGATTGTGAAACGAGGAGGAATAATGCCCCGAAAAATTTTATGGCTTGGCATTTTGCTGATTTTTTCGTCGGTGATGTTTGCACAGGACAGTGTGAAAAAATATCACACTTTTGATTTTACGAAAAAGCTGGTGACTAAAGCCGAACTGGCCAAATTGAAATATGAATCGGATGATTTTGAACCGGTCAACGAACTGGCGCTTTTGCGCGGAGTCTTGTTTGGTAAACGCGGCCGGGTTTTTAAGGAAAGATCCGTTCAGAACTATCTGGAAAAACAGACCTGGTATAAGCCGAATCAGAGTTTTAAGAATTCGGTCTTGACTGTCAACGAGCGAGCTAATCTTGATCTGATTCGTTTGGCGGAAGCTGCACGGCATCCAAATGTTGAGCCGGGCGATTTGCGGTATTGGATAAAAAAAGAAATCCCCGATGACAAGATCTGGACCAATTCAGCCGCCAATTGGAGCGTTTTGATTGCCGAATTTGAAGCGATTCACGGTAAAACTTTTTCCGAAGAATGGCTCCAAAAATACTTTGACGAAAGATATTGGTATAAACGTAACCCAAACTACGCGCCAACCATTCTTTCGGCAACCGAGCGAAAAAACTTGGAAAAATTCATAGCCAAACGCAACGAAGACCGAAAAGTCGAGGTTTCGTTCGGCGATATGGACAAATTTCAAACCGTATTGCTCAAAGAAGAACAGCTCAAAGGAGTTGGTTTCAATGATCTACGGCTAATGCGAAATGAGTTTTTTGCCCGTCGCGGAAAAAAATTCACGATTGCCGCCTATAAACAGGCTTTTGAGTGGCAGGATTGGTATAAGCCTTTGAAGGATCAAACGAAAGTGAAACTCAGCGCCACCGAAGACGCCAACGTCAAATTACTCGAGGCTTTTGAAGCAAAACTGCGGGAAAAAGTCACCACCGAGGTTTTGCCCGAAGAATATTTTTACGGGATGTATCTGGAAGATCTGCGGATTTTGCGAAACGAAATTTTCGCTAAACACGGCCGAGTTTTCAAAGATGCCAAACTGCAAAAATACTTCGAAGCCCAACCCTGGTATCAAGCCGACGCATCGTTCACCGATGACAAGGTCAAAGATATTTTAAGCGAAATCGAGTTCAAGAATATTACCGCGATCAAAACGCAAGAGGAGGTCGCGTTTAGCAAGTTCGTGATGGTCGAGGGCTGATAAACCTAATTTTTAAGTCTCGCGGGTCGAGACTCACGAAAAAGAAAAGGACGGAAGGATGAAGGACAAATTCAGACTTCCGTTTTTTTTGTGCTAATCTGTTTTTTCCGCATAAGCGTCGCCGTAAATCTACAATTTTCTTTTTGATTCTTGGCATTTGCCTGATTGTCCTGGCAGTGGCGTTGAATGTGGGTTGGATCTTGCTCAACTTACGCGAAGTAGCATTGATGGTTTTCGGCATCATATTTTTCGCGCTGATTATTACCGGCTTAGTTTTGAATACCACGTTCCTGATTCGCGAGATCAAGCGTAACGAACAGCAGGACGCGTTTCTCAATGCGGTCACGCATGAACTGAAAACGCCGGTTGCTTCGATCAAACTTTATCTCGAAACCCTCAAGTCCCGAGAAGTGGCAGCCCCCAAACAGAAGGAATTCTATGATGTGATGCTCAAAGATTGTGACCGGCTGCTGAATACGGTCGAACAGGTTTTACAAGCCTCGCGGACTCGCGAGCATCGAAGATTGATGGATTTTTCGACCATTGAACTCAATGAACTGTTGGGCGAAGCGATTGAACAAATTCGTAATCGTTACGCCCTTTCAGACGCCGCCATTGAATTTGATAAAACTAACCAACTCTGTATTAAGGGAGACCGAAATGAGCTGCTTATTGTTTTCAGAAATTTGGTTGATAACGCGGTTAAATATTCGGAAAACAAGATCAAAGTGTTTGTGACAGCCAAGGATCTGGACGAAAAACGAGTCGAAATTCGGATCAAGGATGCGGGGCGAGGAATTCCATCAAATGAATTAAAGCGAATTTTTGGCCGATTTTATCGGCTCACCGGCAAAGCCAAGGGGACGGGGTTAGGGCTCTTTATCGTCCAGTCGATCGTTAAAAAACACAGCGGCAAGGTGTTTGCCGAAAGTGATGGCGAAGGTTTCGGCACGACATTTGTCGTGCAATTACCAAAATTGTTATGAAAAAAATTTTAATCGTCGAAGATGAACAGCATCTGGCGGATGGGCTCCGGTTTAATCTCGAAGCTGAAGGTTATCTGGTTGAGGTGGCACCCGATGGTAAAATCGCGCTCGAAATGATCGGGAAAAGCACATTTGAAGCTATTGTGCTGGATGTGATGCTGCCCGAGATTGACGGCTTTACGGTTGCCAGGTCTCTGCGCGAAGCCGAAAACTTTACTCCGATTCTGATGCTGACCGCGCTCGGAAAACCGGAGGATGTGCTGAGTGGCTTTGAGGCGGGAGCGGATGATTATTTGCCCAAGCCTTTTGAACTGGCAGTTTTTTTAGCCCGCTTAAACGGACTCTTACGCCGTCGTGAATGGTTTCAGAAATCCTCGCAAAAAGTTGAGAATGTTTTAAATATCGCCGGCAAAAAGATAGATTTTGCCAATCTCGAATTACATACCGAAACCGAAGTCGTTAAACTGACTTTGATGGAAGCCAAACTCCTTCGGCATCTGATTGAAAAAGCAGGAAATGTAGTCTCGCGCAAGGAGATTTTACAAGACGTTTGGGGATTAAATCAGGATACTGACACCCGGGCCATTGATAATTTTATTGTCCGTTTGCGGAGACTTCTGGAGGATGAACCGAACCAACCGAAAATTCTAAAAACGGTTCGCGGAATCGGTTATCGGTTTGTTTCGAGGAAATAAAAAAGCGACTCGGATTTGAATCGCTTTTCGAAGAGTTTAGAAAGGAAACCGCCAGCTTCGGTCATCGTCGTCGTAATCGCCATCGTTATCGCGATCCCGATCTTTTTTGATTCGTTTGCGCTCTTTATCAATCTTGCCTTTGTCCCATCCTTTATCGTGCAGAACCTGACCGATACTTTGTCCGTTACGCAAACCGGCTAAGATGTCACCGGTTGAGACGCCGCGATGGTTTTTGGCGACCATATGGGCGGCGACAAACTGGCCATAGGTTAAATCAGGATTGAGACGTTTTTCGATCTCATAACGAGCCTGCAAAGCTTCGGGGGAAATACCCGTTTTCTTGGATAAACCTTTGAAACGGTTGCTGTTGGTGTTTCCTTTGCCTTTTTTCTTATCGCCGAGAACTCCGCCTATGCTATCATCCTTTTTGCTGTTCCCGCGTCCGCGATTTGAATTGTCGTTATTTCCAGTGTTGCCCGGCAACCTGTCAATGACGGTCGAGTTGCTGTTTCCTTTATCACTATTCCCGCGACCTTTTCCTTTGCCTTGCCCGAACGAGAGTGTCGTCAGCGCCAAAATTAAGGCGGCGATGGCAAATAGCCCTAAAAATCTATTTTTCATAAATTACCTCCAAATATTTTACGGG
>JANOEF010000771.1:0-8841 GCA_031413075.1 Acidobacteriota bacterium
GGCGGATGTTATTTGTGATCTTGTCAGTTCCGGAAGCACACTTTTATCCAATGGTTTACAAGAAGTTGAAAGAGTTTTGGACTCTGAAGCGGTTTTGGTTTCGAGACCTAGTCTTGATGCTGAAACTTCAAAGATTCTAGATAAATTGCTTTTCAGGATGATGGCTGTAAAATCTGCAAAGCTAAACAAATACATTCTCTTAAATGCCCCGAATAATAAACTTGAAGAAGTTATTTCGTTACTTCCGGGAATCAAAAGTCCGACGGTGTTGCCATTAGCCGAAAGCGGTTGGAGTTCGGTACATTCGGTTATCAATGAAAATGATTTTTGGGAGGTGGTTGAAAAACTTAAACTGGCTGGGGCGGAGGGGATTTTGGTGATTTCAATTGACCAAATGATAAATTAATATGATGGAAATTATTCGTTATCCAAAAAAAGAGGTTTGGGCTGAAATACTAAAACGTCCAGAATTTGAAGCTAAAGATTTAACTGAAACCGTGAAAATAATTCTGAATGAAGTTAACTTGCGCGGTGACACAGCCTTGCTGGAATTCACCAAAAAATTTGATGGAATTGATATTCAGGAAATTTTAGTTACGGAAACTGAATTTGATAACGCCGAGAAACTTGTCTCGGCCGAACTTAAACAGGCAATTCAACGAGCCAAATATAATATTGAGAAATTTCACCGCTCACAAATTGAAAAAATTAAAAAGGTTGAAACAACCGAAGGTGTTTTTTGTTGGCGTAAATCAGTGGCGATTGAAAAAGTGGGTTTATATGTCCCGGCCGGAACCGCACCGCTTTTTTCAACTGTTTTGATGTTGGCGATTCCGGCCCAAATTGCCGGATGCCGAGAAGTAATATTGTGTTCGCCCCCCGCTAAGAACGGCCGTCTTAATGACGTAACTCTCTATACTGCCAGGCTCTGCGGTGTTACTAAAGTTTACAAAGTCGGGGGTGTGCAAGCCATCGGAGCCATGGCCTTTGGAACTCAAAGTATTCCAAAAGTTTATAAAATTTTTGGTCCCGGTAATCAATATGTGACGATTGCCAAACAAATTGTTTCACAATCCGGAGTGGCCATAGATATGCCGGCCGGACCATCCGAAGTAGCGGTTTTGGCGGATGAAACTTCAAATCCGGAATTTGTAGCAGCTGATCTGCTTTCTCAAGCAGAACATGGCATTGACAGCCATGTATTGTTGGTTTCGACCAGCGAAAATATCATTGAACAAACAATAAAACAAGTGGAACTTCAATTGACAGTTCTCCCGAGAAAAACAATTGCCGGACAATCATTGGAAAATTCAAAAGCGATTTTAGTCAAAAATGAAGCCGAAGCGATCGAAGTATTAAACGAATATGCCGCCGAACATTTAATTTTAGCGGTTGAAAATGCAGATGAAGTCGCCGAAAAAATTACAAATGCGGGTTCGGTTTTTATCGGAAATTATTCGTGTGAATCGGCTGGCGATTATGCCTCGGGCACCAATCACACTTTACCCACAAATGGTTATGCAAAAAATTACAGCGGAGTATCGCTTGATTCTTTTGTCAAAAAAATCACTTTTCAAAAAATATCCGAACAAGGGATTTTGAATCTGGGTGAAACCATTGAATTGATGGCGGAGGCAGAAAACTTAACTGCCCACAAAAATGCGATTTCAGTTCGTTTGAAGCAATTATCAAAAAAATAAGCACCCATCCATAATTTTCGATTGAAAGTTAAGAAAACTCTGAGACAACCTTTGCCTAATTATTAGCAATTGTTTCTTTATTTTCAATGGTTTGCATGATTAAAATTGATTTACTGAGCAACAGAACAAAAATATCTAGGCAATATAATATACTCTGGTGAAACATTAATTATACTTCGTAAATGAAAAAAATGAATTTTGATTTAGAAAATTTAGTTCGAGAAAATATTAAAAATCTGACACCGTATTCATCTGCACGGAAAGAGTTTACGGGTGAAGCAAAAATATTTCTGGATGCTAATGAGAACAGTTTTGGTTCACCCTTGGAAAGAGATTACAGCCGTTATCCTGACCCTTTGCAAAATGAAATTAAAAGTATTTTGGCTAAATGGCACAGTGTTCACTCAAGCGAGATTTTTATCGGAAATGGCAGTGATGAAGCCATTGATTTGCTTTTCCGGATTTTTTGCGAGCCGAAAAAAGACAATATACTGATTTGTCCGCCTACCTACGGAATGTATGAGGTTTCGGCGGAAATAAATGATGTCAAAGTCAGACGGGCCAGTCTGACGGAAACTTATCAACTTGATTTTAATGAAATAACCACAAATATTGATGCAAATACCAAACTCGTATTTTTTTGCTCGCCAAACAATCCAACCGGAAATTCGCTGCAGAAAGATCAAATATTAGAATTTGCTAAAAAATTTCCCGGCATTGTGGTTATTGACGAAGCTTATATTCATTTTTCAATTGAAAAAAGTCTAATCTCAGAAATCAACTATTATCCGAATTTGGTGGTTATGCAAACTTTTTCTAAAGCCTGGGGTTTAGCCGGTTTGAGGGTTGGAGCGGCCTTTGCAAATAAAGAAATCATTAGATTTTTCAATAATGTGAAACCACCATACAATGTTTCACAAATTGCTCAGGAAGCAGTTTTAGCAGCCCTCCAAAAAAAGGCCGAGGTTGACCAAACCATTGGAAAAATTATTTCCGAAAGGGAAATACTAATTGAAAATTTGAGAGAATTAGGGATTGTCCGAGAAGTTTATCCAACTCAGGCAAATTTTATTCTGGTCAAAACAGTTGAAACTAATTCGATTTACAAATATTTATTGACCGAAACGATTGTCGTTCGAAATCGCAATTCGGTTGAATTGTGCGAAGGTTGTTTGCGGATTACTGTCGGAACGCCGGAAGAAAACACTAAACTATTGGAAGCATTGAAGAAATATGAAAAAAGTATTATTTATTGATCGAGACGGAACGTTGATTTTTGAACCCGAAGATTTTCAGATAGACAGTTTTGAAAAATTAAAGTTCCTACCTTTTGTTTTTTCTAGTTTGGGAAAAATAGCCCGAGAATTTAATTTTGAGTTGGTAATGGTCACCAATCAAGATGGTTTAGGGACGCGAAAATATCCCGAAAACAAGTTTTTTCCGGTTCACGATTTTATAATGCAAACACTTGCGAATGAAGGAATAAACTTTTCTGAAGTGTTTATTGATCGTTCCTTTGAAAAAGATAACAGCCCAAATCGAAAGCCGCGAACCGGGATGCTGACCAAATATTTGTCAAATGATTACGACTTAACCAATTCATTTGTGATCGGTGACCGCGAAACTGACATTCAACTGGCAAAGAATCTCGGTGCCAAGGCGATTTTTATCAAAAATCCTTATTTTCAGATTTATCAAACCGGTGAAACTGTGCAATTAATCGCAACTGACTGGCGAGAAATTTATGATTTCCTCAAAATGCCCGAAAGAAAAGTTTCACATCGTCGGAAAACCAAAGAGACCGAGATTTTGGTCGAGCTAAATCTTGATGGCAAAGGGGTTGCAGAAATTTCAACCGGGATTGCATTTTTTGATCATATGCTTGAACAGATTGCCCGGCATGGCAATATAGATTTGAAAATCACCGCTAAAGGAGATTTGCAAATTGACGAACACCACACCATCGAAGATGTGGCGATCACGCTCGGCGAAGCCTTTTCAAGTGTTCTGACAGATAAACGGGGAATGGAGCGTTACGGTTTTTGTTTGCCCATGGACGATTGTTTAGCCCAGGTTGCAATTGATTTTGGCGGTCGAAATTGGATCGTTTGGGAGGCTGAATTCAAACGCGAAAAAATCGGTGAAATGCCGACCGAGATGTTTTTTCATTTCTTCAAATCCTTTTCTGATAAAGCGGTTTGTAACTTGAATATCAGAGCCGAAGGCACTAATGAACATCATAAAATTGAAAGTATCTTCAAAGCCTTTGCCAAAGCTATAAAAACTGCCGTCAGCCGAGATTTGGCAAGCGACCGATTGCCAACCACAAAAGGAATTTTATGAAAGTAGCAATCGTCAAATACAATGCCGGAAACACCGAATCGGTCAAAAACGCATTGCATCGGTTAGACCTCGAGCCAATTATTTCCGATGAACCTGAGACTTTGCAAACTGCTGATAAAGTTATCTTTCCGGGCGTGGGTGAAGCTTCGACAGCGATGAATTATTTGCGGGAAAGAAATCTCGATGAAGTTATCAAATCGCTAAAGCAACCGGTCTTGGGAATTTGTTTGGGCATGCAGTTGCTTTGCGACTATTCGGAAGAAAACGAAACAAATTGTTTAGGGATTTTACCAATCAGGGTGTGTAAATTTGAATCTGAAAGTTTGAAGATTCCACAAATTGGCTGGAATAATATTTTCGATTTGAAAGGCAAACTTTTTGCAGGAGTCGCTGAAAATTCGTATATGTATTTTGTCCATAGTTTTTTTGTTGAAAACAGTTTAAACACAACTGCAACTTGTAATTATGAAGTAAATTTTAGTGCGGCGGTTGAATCCAACAACTTTTATGCGGTTCAGTTTCATACCGAAAAATCCGGCGAAGTCGGAGCTAGAATATTGGAGAATTTTCTAAAAATTTAGCGAGCAATTCCGTTTTTTGCGGTCATTATTCTAAAGCTAAACCGCTCGAAGGCGGAACAACTAACAATTTTTATGATTGAAATAATTCCGGCCATTGATTTGATTGATGGAAAATGTGTTCGACTTTCACAAGGCGATTTTGCCCAAAAGAAAATCTATCACGAAAACCCGTTAAAGGTAGCTAGAGAATTTGAATCGTTCGGCATTAAACGACTGCATTTGGTTGATTTGGACGGCGCCAAAAACGGAAAAGTTACCAATCTGAAAGTGTTGGAAAATATTGCCAAAAATACAAACTTGACGATTGATTTTGGGGGTGGAATAAAAACAGACAACGACATTCAATCCGTGTTTGACGCCGGGGCAAGTATTGCAAGTATTGGAAGTATTGCAGTTAAAGATGCAGACAAGTTTTTTTCCTGGCTTGAAAATTATGGAAGTAACAAAATTTTACTAGGCGCGGATGTGCGCAATGGGAAATTGGCGATAAACGGTTGGTTGACGGATACGGATTTGGAAATAATTCCGTTTTTAGAAAATTATTTTGCCCGGGGGGTTATTCAAGTTTTTTGCACAGACATTAGCAAAGACGGTATTTTGGGAGGCGCTTCAAACGTTTTATACAGCGAAATTTTAGCGAAATTACCCAATTTGAAACTAATTGCAAGCGGTGGTGTGAGCAAAATTGAGGACATACACGAACTCGAAAAAATTGGTTGCTCGGGCGTAATCATTGGTAAAGCGATTTATGAAGGACGAATAAAATTAGAGGAATTTAATTCTTTGAAGTCCAGCCTTTAAGCTGTTTTGGCACTAAAGCGTGGATTACAAATCATAAAGGAATATGTTAGCGAAACGAATCATTCCGTGTCTCGATGTTAAAGCTGGACGCACCGTTAAAGGTACTAATTTCATCAACTTGCGTGATGCGGGTGATGCGGTTGAACTTGGCAAATTGTATTGTGAAAATGGGGCGGATGAACTCGTTTTTCTGGACATCACGGCGACTATTGAAAAGCGTAAAACTTTGTCTGAATTGGTCAAAAAGATTGCGTGTGAAATCAACATTCCTTTTACGGTTGGCGGTGGGATTAATTCGATAGAAGATATTGAAATTTTGCTCAGTTCGGGTGCGGATAAAGTTTCGATAAACACTTCGGCGGTTAAAAATCCGCAACTATTGACGGATGCGTCAAAGAATTTCGGTTCACAATGCGTTGTTTTGGCGATTGATGCGAAACTTATTGAGGATGAATGGTTTGTCTTTCTCAATGGCGGCCGGACTGCAACCGAATTTAAGGCTCTGGAATGGGCCAAACGTGGGGTTGAACTGGGCGCAGGTGAGATTTTATTGACTTCGATGAACGCTGACGGAACTAAAAACGGCTTCGAAATTGAATTGACGCGAATGATTTCCGAATCGGTGAATGTCCCAATTATTGCCTCCGGCGGAGCTGGCACGATGGAGCATTTTGTTGAAGTTTTTACCCACGGAAAAGCTGATGCGGGTTTAGCCGCGAGCATTTTTCATTTTCGAGAAATTAAAATCACTGATTTGAAAAAGTATTTGAAAGCTAAAAATATCGAAGTGAGAATTTAAGGATTGAATCATTTGTTCATTGACTCATTTCAAATCAAAATAATGAAACAATGATTCAATGGGCAAATGAGTAAACTAAAATATGGAAATAAATTTTAACAAATATCCTGATAATTTGGTGCCGACGATCATTCAGGATTTTCAGACGAATAAAGTCTTGATGTTGGGTTTTATGAACGCTGAATCATTGATAAAAACTCAGGAATTGCAACGGGTTACATTTTTCTCGCGTTCCCGACAAACACTATGGACAAAAGGAGAAACCAGCGGAAATTTTCTGTACGTTAAAGAAATTTTAGTTGACTGTGACAATGATACGATTCTCATCAAAGCAATTCCAAGCGGCGAAGTTTGTCATACAGGTGCGGATACTTGTTTTGGTGAGAAAAATGTGACGGATAATTTTCTGTTTGAACTCGAAAAAACTATCCAACTTCGCAAACTTGAGCCTTCCGCTAATTCTTACACCTCCAAATTATTTGCCAAAGGAATCAACAAAATGGCGCAAAAAGTTGGCGAAGAAGCGGTTGAGTTGGTGATTGAAGCAAAAGACAATAATGACGAATTGTTCAAAAATGAAGCAGCTGATTTGCTTTATCATTTGCTGGTGCTTTTGACCGCTAAAGATGCTGATTTGAAAGATGTTATTGAGACATTGAAAGTTAGAAAAAAATAAAAGTTTGGAACGATTCCTATTAGTTACGTTCACTAAAAAGTTAATTCAAATAAAGAAACTGATGAAAAACAAATGAACACTAATCCATTCATTGCGTTTTTGTTAGTGGCTAATTTATTTCTGCAAACTCCCCTGCATAAATTTGGCAAAATCATTTTTCAACTTAATCAACGAACCTTTTTCGATATACATCATATGTCCTGATTCGTAATAAAAGGTTGAAATATTCTTCCGCAAACTCGGGTCAATATTCATATTGGCGAAGGTGTAATCTGTTGCATAGTATGGAGTTGCCATATCGTAATAACCCGAAGCAACAAAGATTTTCATAAACGGATTTTTCTGCATGGCAGTTTGCATAGTTGGTCCGGTATTGGCGTAACCATTGGTTTGCCCCCAATTCCAGGGCGTACTGATTCCGCCTCCTAAAATGAAATATTCGGTATCAGATTTGAAACCCAACTCCCGTCGCACATAATCGTTGAAAGTTGCGGTATAAGGCGGACGAATGGCTGACATACTTGGATCAAACTCGTTGGTGCTGGCACCGGGATCTCTATCAATTCCGGTAAAACGGCTGTCCAAACGCCCCGTAGTCCGCTTTTGATCGCGCAACAATTCTTTGTTAAATCGTCCTAATTCAACTCGAAACTTGTTATTTTCGACAAAAGTTTTGCTCAAACCTGTCAAACGTGAATATTTTTCGAGTAAAGTTTGTTTCTCAGCTTGGGTCATTCGGTCGCCCTTGGTATAGGCAATGCTCAATTCATTCTCGACAAAATTTTCTGATTCCGTGATGACTTCAGCGATGGGTTTGCGTTGCAAATCCGCCGGCAAACGCTTGTGATACCAAGCAGTTGCGGTGTACGAGGGAAAAATTAGCTGATACGCCAAATCATTTCCTTCGGCAAAACGGGAGGCTTGAAAATTCATTACCACTGAAACTAAACAAATACCGTTCAATGCAATTCCGCGTTCAAAAAGATGGTTGGAAAGTGCCGAAGCACGGGTTGTGCCGTAGCTTTCGCCAACTAAATAGAGCGGTGAGGTCCAACGATTTTCGCGCCCCAAAAACAATCGGATGAACTCACCAACCGCATCAACATCGCCTTGGAGGCCGAAGAATTTTGAAGCTAATTCTGATTTAGTCGCTCGACTGTAACCCGTCCCTACCGGATCAATAAATACCAAATCGGTTTCGGTGAACCAAGTTCCTTCGTTTGGAACTAATTCATAGGGCGGAGGCGGTAGCCATCCTTCATCCTGCATTTTGACTCGTTTCGGCCCCAACGCCCCCAAATGTAACCATACCGAAGCTGAACCCGGACCACCATTAAATGAAAACATCAATGGACGTTTAGCGGGCGGATTGTCAAGCGTGTAAGCCATAAAGAAAATCCGCGCTTCGACTTCGCCCGTTAATCCATTACGAATCGGCATAAAACCTGTGGTGGTGGTATAATTCAAAATTCGCCCGCCAATTGTCACCGATTGTTTTTGCACTACCGTTTCATCGGTTTGAACTGTCTGACCGGGTTTTGCCGTGACAGTTGGAGACGGCGAAACGGTCGGTGTCTGGAATAGTAAAAACGCTGAAAGAATTGTGGATAAAATCATAATTTTAAGGTCTCAAAAGGTGAAATTATGAATAGCCTTCACCCTTTGAAATATATTGAAAACGTAAAAACACACTTACAATTAACCATTAACCATTGAAAATTAAAAACTTACCTAGTTTCTTTGCTGACTAGGTTCCCATTAATGATCGTTCCGACACAATGCGAAGTCCATTCAAACGGGTCGCCGTCAAACATTGCCATATCGGCATCTTTGCCGACTGAGATTGAGCCGACTTTAGAATCAATGCCTAAAATCTTAGCTGAATCTATCGTCACTGATGCCAATGCGTCACGTTGGGATAAGCCGCTGCCAGCCGCCATT